>JBAPYG010000572.1:0-3049 GCA_049284615.1 Acidimicrobiia bacterium | reverse complement strand
CATTGGATGGGCCCGGTGGTGGGTGCGGTGATCATCTACACGCTCTCCGACCGGCTCAACAGTGCCGGGCTCACCGATGTCAACCAGATCATCATCGGCAGCCTCCTCGTGGTCCTCGCCCTGTCGGTGAGGGAGGGGGTGTACGTCCGGATGCGGGAGCGGTGGGTGACGACCATCGTCACGTTCGGGGGCGTGATGGCGCTCGTCACAATTCTCGGCATCAACGACTCGCTGATCAGCGATTTCGCGTATGCGATGGTGGCGACTGTCCTCCTGATGTTGGTGCCGGACCGGTTGTGGGACCGCATGTGGCGGCGAGGAGGCGGATCGGGGCCGCCCGCCGATGCGCCCCAGGAGCTCGCCGGGGCGGGGACATGACCCTGCTCGGCGTCGACGGCGTGGTCAAGAGATTCGGTGGGGTCGTCGCCCTCGACGGGGTCACCATGGAGGTGAGGGACGACGAGATCCTCGGGCTCGTCGGCCCCAACGGCTCGGGCAAGTCGACACTGATCAACATCCTCAGCGGCTTCTACCCGGCCGATACCGGTGTCGTCATGTTCGAAGACGAGGATGTGACCGCGGCGCCTGCCCACCGCATCGCGGCCATGGGGATCGCCCGCACCTATCAGATCCCCAGACCATTCGACACCATGACCCCACGGGAGAACATCGCGGTCAGCTACATGTTCGGTCACGAGAGGCACAGCCTCGCCCAGGCGCGTGACTCCGCGCAGGAGTGGTTGCAGTTCACCGGGCTGGCCGATGTGGCCGATCTCGACATAGGCGAGCTCACCCTCCACCAGCTCAAGTTTCTCGAGCTGGCCCGGGCCTTGGCCACCCAGCCCAGCCTGCTGCTGCTCGATGAGGTGCTGGCCGGTCTCAACCCGAGTGAGATCAATCAGTCGATCGAGATGATCCAGAAGATCCACTCCAGGGGTATCACGATCCTCATCGTCGAGCACGTGGTACGGGCGGTGATGGCGCTCTCCGATCGGCTCGTGGTCCTCGATCAGGGGCGGGTCATCAGCGAAGGCGACCCGGAGGAGGTCATGTCCGACCCGGCCGTGGTCACGGCATACCTGGGGGACCGGAGCAGACGTGCTTGAGGTGACATCGCTCTCGGCCGCCTACGGAAAGGCAGAGGTGCTCCACGAGGTCTCCCTCACTCTCGGTTCGGGTGAGATCGTGGCGATCCTCGGACCAAACGGTGCGGGAAAGACCACCCTGGTCAACTGTATCGCCGGCGTCATGCGCCCCACCGCCGGCTCTCTGACCCTGGACGACTCTGATCTGCTCGCCGTGCCGGCCCATCAGATCAGCAGTCGCGGCATCGCCCTGGTCCCGGAAGGGCGTCGGATCTTCGCCCGGATGACTGTCGCCGACAATCTCGACATCGGAGCGTACGGGCCCAAGGCCCGGCCCGAAAGGGACGAGAGCCTGGCATGGGTCCTCGACACGTTTCCTCGTCTCGGTGAGCGCAGTAATCAGGAGGCGGGGACACTGAGCGGTGGTGAGCAACAGATGCTGGCGATAGGGCGGGCTCTGATGTCCAAGCCCGAGGTGCTCCTCCTCGACGAGCCTTCTCTGGGCCTGGCCCCGATCATCGTGTCCGGGATCTTCGACATCCTCAGCGAGATAAACGCCGCCGGTGTCTCGATGCTGATCGTCGAGCAGAACGCCGTCGAGGCGCTCGGTCTCGCCGGGCGAGGGTATGTGCTCGAGGAGGGCAACATCGTAGGAGAGGGTGCGGCCGATGCTCTCCTCAACGATGAGAGGTTGCGCAAGGCCTACCTCGGGATGTGACCACGGGGGTGTGTCAGGATCTGTCGAGGAGGGTCTTCATCTTGTTGGTGATGAACTCCGCGGCGCGACGTGGTGCCACCCGCATCGCCAGGTCCATCATCCGGGAATCCCGCCCGACGAAGATGTGGAAGTCGTCCCTCTCCATCCCATCCACGATGATCTTCGCCGCGTCCTCTGCCGAAGTCATGGTGAATGAGTCGGCATCGGCCTCGGCGTCGGCAGGAGTGTCGACACCGGAGTTGGCCGTTATCTCGGTCGCGACGGCGCCAGGCATGATCACCGACACACCGACATTGGTTTCCATGAGCTCTGTGTACAGGCCCTCCGTCAACAGCTTCACACCGGCCTTGGCCGCCCCGTATATCGACTGCCCCGGCACCGGGAGGAACCCACCCATGCTGGAGACGTTGGCCAGATGGGCTACAGGTCTGTCCAACAGGGTCGGGAGGAACGCCTTCGCCATGTTGATGGCTCCATAGAGGTTGACGTTGATGACTCGGTCGATGGCGTCGTATTCGAGATCCTGGACCTTGACGAACGGTTGGATGATCCCGGCATTGCTGACGTACCCGTCGACAGCGCCGAACACACCCTCCACCCGGGCCGGAAGCTCGCCTACGGCCTCGCGGTCGGTGACGTCGACCACGAACGTGGCGAGCCGGTCACCGGCCGCGGCGAGTGTGACAGTCTCCTCGAGGTTGTCCTCTCGAATGTCGGCCGCGGCCACCCGCGCCCCACGTCGCAACAGCTCAAGGACCAGTTGTCGCCCGATCCCGCTGCCACCTCCCGTGACGACGACGACTTTTCCGAGAACTCTCACAAACGCTCCTCGATCGACGTCGGAATCCTATCTCGCGTCCCCGAGTCCTCTCAGAGAGTCGAGTGGACGGGCTCGCCCCCGACAACGGTGAGTACCGATTCGATCTCGGAGATGCCCTCGGCGGCGATGCGAAGAGGGTCCTGGGAGAGGACGGTCAGATCTGCGTGTGATCCGCGCCGGAGATTCCCCCGGGTGGCGTCCTCGGAGGAGAACCATGCTCCCGCCGTTGTGTACAGACGCAGTGCCTCGTCCCGGGTGAGACGCTGTCCTTCGACCCGGGGAGGCGTCCCATCGATCGAGTCGCCGGTGACCAGCCAGGAGACACCCCGCCAGGGGTTGTAGGCGCACGCCACGGTCCCGTCACTGCCTGCTGCCACGGGTATGTCGAGGTCGATCATGGAGCGGACGGGGGGAGCGGTGGTGACC
>JBAPYG010000571.1:0-6232 GCA_049284615.1 Acidimicrobiia bacterium | reverse complement strand
CACGTCAACCCGGAGCTGGCTGCGCAGACTCCGTTCGGCGGGACGATCGCCCACGGTTTCCTGACGTTGTCGCTGACGGTCGCCATGGGTGCAGAGGTCGTGCGCGACGTGGGGAGCCCGATGATGGGTGTCAACTACGGGCTCGACAAGGTCCGCTTCCCGGCGCCTGTCCCTGTGGGCTCGCGAATCCGGGTGCGGATCACGTTGGACGAGGTGTCCGAGGTCCCTGGTGGGCTGCACTTGAAGGAGACCTTCGTCACCGAGATCGAGGACGAGGATAAGCCGGCCATGGTGGCCGAGCGACTCACCCGGCTCTATTACTGAAGACGCCCACCTCCGACCCGGCCACACGGGGAGCCCGTCTCAGCTGAGTGAGCGTCCGCCCCCGACGACCACGACGTGGCCGGTGATGTACGAGGAGAGCGGCGTGAGCAGGAACCAGACGACGTTGGCGATCTCGTCGGGAGATCCCATGCGCTCGAGGGGTATCGCCGAGATCATCTTCTCGAGGACGTCCTCGGGGATGGCCATGGCCATCTCGGTCCCGATGAGACCGGGAGCGATGGCGTTGACGCGGATGCCTGGCGCCAGGGACAGGGCCATGGCCCTGGTCAGGCCGACGATGCCACCTTTCGACATCGAGTAGTTGAACTGCCCGAAGTTTCCCAGGTAGGCGCGCGAGGCGATGTTGACGATCGAGCCCCCGTCACTCATGTGGCTCGCCAATGCGGTGCTCAGCCGAAAAGCCGCCCCGAGGTTGACGTCGAGGACCGCCCGAAACTCTTCGTCGGTCATGTTGACGAGACGGGCGTCACGTGTGATACCCGCGTTGTTGACGAGGCCCAACAGCGGCAGACCGGTGCTCGCCACGGTCTTCTCCACCTCGGCGATCCCCTCGGGCCGGGTCAGGTCGACCTGGACCGGTGTCATCTCGGCGTCGGCCAAACCCAGCTCAGGCGTCAGGTCGACCCCGATGACCGTGAAGGCGGGGTTGGCGGCGAGCCGCTCGGCGATGGCACGGCCGATCCCCCGGGCGGCTCCGGTTACGACGATGGAGCCGTTCACGGGAGAGCCTTGCCGAGATGAGAGACGCCGAGACGGATCAGCTCGCCGCTGACTCCGAGCGAGTCTGCGGCGAGACGCTCGGCCCAGCCGGTGACCAGTTCGGGGTCGGTGTCCTCGTCGTGGGCCACGACGTTGACCGTCCATCCCTTGCGTGAGCCTTCGATGGCAGCGGTGCGCGCCGCGGAGAGGAGCCCGGTGGCCACCATTGCATTGCCAGCGCCCCGGCGGCCGAGGAGGTCGTCGTGACGCACGACGAAGACGAGGTTCTCCTCGGCCACGGATGCGGCCCGGCTCATCTCGAATGCCCGTTGCAGCTCTGCCAGAACCTGATCCCAGTCGTCGCCCACCTCGGCGGCCCTGAAGATGTTCACGGTGCGACCGCCCTCCCTTCCCGGATCATGCTCTCGACCGTGTCGGAATCTACGCCCATCTCCCTCATCACCGCACGGGTGTGCTCGCCCAGCAGTGGTGGAACCGATTCGGCCCGAGCCTGCGCACCGTCGATCCGGATGGGGGATCCCGTGGTCCGGACATGACCGGCGACCGGGTGCTCGAACTCGACCAGCATGCCATGACGGCGCGCCTGAGGATCGTCGAAGGCCTCTGTGATCGTGAGGACGCGTCCCACCGGGACACCCGCCTGCTCCAACAGCTCGATCCAGTACTCGACGGGCTGGTTCTTGAACACCCGGGCGAGTTTCCGGACCAGTGAGTCACGGGCCGCCATGCGGTCCTCGTTGGTGGGGAACTCGGCGGCGAGGTCGGCGCGCTCGATGGCATCGCAGAGGAGCTCGAAATGACGATCGGAGACGATGGCGAGGGTGAAGGGGCCGTCGCCGGCCTCGAAGACCTGGTTGGGCGCGAGGAACGGGCTGGCGGTGCCGGTCCGCTCGGGCTGGCGATGATTCGTGAAGTTGAGGGCGTTCCACCCGGACTGAACGGCGAGCAGCCCGTCTCGCAGGGAGACGTCGAGACGACGGCCCCGGCGGGGCTGCTCAGCCAGGGCTGCGCTCACCGAGAAAGCCATGTTGGTCCCCGCCACATAGTCCCCGATCGTGGTGGCGGTCTTACGTGGCCCGTCCCTGGGGTCGCCGCTGATCGAGATCATCCCCGACTCACCCTGGAATATCACGTCGATCCCTGGGCGCTTTGCATATGGCCCCTCGGCGCCGAAGGCCGACACGACGGCATAGATGAGCCGCGGGTTCAGCTCCCGGCATCGGTCTTCGCCGAGGCCGAGCCGTTCCATGGCCCCATGCCTCAGGTTGTGGAGGACGACGTCGCACTTGCGGACGAGGTTGTCGAGGACCCGTTTGGCCACCCAATCCCCGGTGTCCATCGCCAACGACTCCTTGCCCCGGTTGACCGCCATGAAGAACGCGGACTCGCCCCCCTGGTATGGCCCGAACCGACGGCCGAGATCACCCGTTCTCGGCTCCACCTTGATGACACGCGCCCCCAGGTCGGCGAGCAACATGCCGGCGTACGGGGCCGCGATCAGGTTGCCGAGCTCGACGACGAGGAAGCCGTCGAGTGGCCCGCTATCCGCCACTAGACACGCTCGATGACCGTGCTGATCCCCTGGCCGACGCCGATGCACATCGTGGCGAGCCCATGACGGGCTTCCCGTCTCGCCAGCTCGTGGACCAGCGTGACGAGGATGCGCGCCCCCGACGCTCCCAGCGGATGCCCGATGGCGATGGCGCCACCGTTCACGTTCACCTTCTCCGGGTCGAGTCCGAGGAGACGCATGCTGGCGAGGCTCTGTGATGCGAAAGCCTCGTTGAGCTCGATCAGATCGAGATCGTCGACGGTCAAACCTGCGCGGGTGAGGGCCTTCTCCGAGGCCGGCACCGGGCCGATTCCCATGATGTCGGGATGAACCCCGGCGGCCGCAGATGCGACGATGCGGGCCATGGGCGTGAGCCCGTGCCTGGCGAGCCCCTCCTCGGTGGCGAGCAGGAGAGCCGCGGCGCCGTCGTTCATGGGCGAGGAGTTGCCGGCGGTCACCGTTCCGCCGTCCTTGAAGACCGGTGCTAGCCCGGCGAGCACCTCGAGGGATGTGTCTGCCCGAGGCCCCTCGTCGCTGGTGACGGTCACCGTGGCACGACGTCTGGCATCGGCCGGGACTTCGATCGGTTCGATCTCGGCGTCGTAGCGACCGGTCTCGATGGCGGCCAGAGCCTTGCGATGGCTGGCCAGGGCAAAGGCGTCCTGGTCGTCTCGGCTCACCTCGTACTTGGCCGCGACCTCCTCGGCGGTCATGCCCAGGGTGATCGGCGGATAGAGACGATCCATCTCTGGGTTGACGAGTCGCCACCCGAGCACGGTGTCGGCGGAATCGGGCATCCCGACAGCGAAGCCCTTCTCCGGCTTGGTGATCACGAACGGGGCCCGGCTCATCGACTCCGAGCCACCGGCGATCATGACATGCCCCCAGCCATCGTCGAGCGCGTGGGCAGCGGAGACGACCGCCTGCATGCCCGACCCACAGAGACGGTTCACCGTCGCTCCAGGCACCTCGATCGGGAGACCGGCCAACAAACCCGCCATGCGCGCCACGTTTCGATTGTCCTCACCCGCCTGGTTGGCAGCACCCCACTGGATGTCCTCGATCGCCATCGGATCGAGGTCGGGGTGACGGTCGATCAATCGGCGTATCGCGTGCGCAGCGAGATCATCGGGCCGGACGAGGGCGAGCTGGCCCCCCAACTTGCCCATCGGGGTCCGCACCGCATCCACGACATAGATGTCACTCATGAGGTCCCCAATATTGGTCGATCGATCCTCTTCGTGTCATCCGACGGTCTCCGCGGGCAGGGCCGATGGTCGGGCCCGGGACCACGGTTGGTAGCGTCGTGGCGGATGACCAAACCCGACAGGCTCTATTTCACCGAGTCCAGGGAGGCCAATGAGCTACTGGCGACGGATGGCCTGGCCCTACTGCTCGGCATGCTCCTCGACCAGCAGTTCCCGATGGAGCGTGCCTTCTTCGGCCCCCAACTCCTCAAGGAGCGTCTCGGTGAGGATCTCGACGAGGCCCGCCTCGCCGATTGGGACCCCGACGAGTTGGCCACGGCGTTTCAGGGGCCTCCTGCGATCCATCGCTATTGGTCGGCGATGGCGAAGCGCACTCAGGCGCTGTGTCAGACCCTCGTAGACGACTACGAAGGGCGCGCCGAGAATCTGTGGGAGACGGCGGACTCCGGGGGCGAGTTGCTGAAACGCCTCAAGGCGCTCCCCGGCTTCGGAGACGCCAAATCACGCATCTTCATCGGTGTCCTGGGCAAGAGACTCGGAAGCGGGCCACCGGGTTGGGAGGAGAAGGCGGCCGACTGGCCGTCGATCGCCGATGTGGCCACGTTCGACGATGTCGCGGTGCTTCGCGAGCAGAAGAAAGCCATGAAGGCGTCGAAAAAAGGCTGAAGTCGACTCCGTGCCGTGACGATCTCTGCCCTACCGACTTTCAGAGAGGGAAGACGTTGGACGGACAGAATCTTTCAGGGCAGCTCTCCGACTGGAGTATCAACGATCTACTCCAGATCATGCAGGTCACGAAGAAGACCGGATCGCTCGAGATCGAGGGGGAACGGCGCGGTCGGATCCACTTCAGGGATGGAGAGGTCACCGGCGCTGATCTGACCGGTTCCAGACAGACGTACGTCGCCGAGGATCGCAGCTCCGTCGCCGACGTCCTCTACGTCCTCTCTTCCCTCGACAAGGGCTCATTCGCCGTAGGCTCGGCGGAAGTCCCCGATGGCGATTCGTGGTCCGTCGAGGAGGTCCTGGCCGATGTCGAGAGTCTCGCCGAGTTGGAGGCGTCGGTGGCCGAGTCGGGTCTAATCGAGGCCGCGGGCATACGTCTCACCGGTGAAGTCGAGGAGGCGATAACCCTCGACCGGGACGACTGGCAGGTCATCGTCGGTCTGGTCCAACCCTTCACCTTCGCCCATCTCGAATCCCGTTTCGGGCGGGGTGGCGCGGTGCGAGTGCTGCACACACTGCACCGTCTCGAGGTCGCAGAGCCCATCACCTCGGAGGACGAGTCGCAATTCCTCGATCGTCTCGCCGAGGGAATCTCATCGGATTCGAGCGAGCCAACCTGGCTGGAGGCCCAGAAGGGCAATCACGAGAAGGACGAGGAGAGCGTTCCCGTCGTGGCGCTGGAGGCCGTCGAGGACGAAGGAGACACACCGGACGAGGAGCCGATCGCGGTCGAGGACGAGCCCGAGGAGAGGGTGAGCCCGAAGCGGGAGCCGATCGCCGTGCGTGGCGTGTCCGCCGACGCCTCCACGACTCTGACCGACGGCGTCTACGACGAGATCAGGCGACTCCGCAGCAAGGCCTCCGAGAAGTAGACGCCTCTCGGCCTGCGGCCGAGAGGTTGGAGTTTCTCGGGCCGTGGCCCGCCCCTTCCTGAGCCGCTCGGCTCAGGCCGTGAGGTTCGTCCCCGGTTAGCCTCCTCGGCCATGCTTGAGCGGAGCCCGTGGAAACCAGATCGCCCGCTGTTCATCGGTCTGGCCGGAGGGTCCGGTTCGGGCAAGACGACCATCGCCGAAGAGCTCGTCGATCGTCTCGAGGGTCGTGTGGCCATCATGCATCACGATGCGTACTACCGGAATCAGGTCGAGCTGAGCTTCGAGGAGCGAACACGGGTCAACTACGACCATCCAAAGTCGCTGGAGACCGAGTTGCTCGTCGACCATTTGGAGAGTCTCCGGTCGGGTCTCGCCGTCGAGCACCCGGTCTACGACTTCGCCTCACATCTACGGTCGGGTGAGACATTTCGCATCGAGCCTGCTCGGGTTGTCGTGGTGGAGGGGATCCTGGTCCTCGCCGAGCCCGAGCTCCGCTCGGAGCTCGATCTCAAGATCTTCGTCGACACCGACCCCGACCTTCGCCTGGCGCGGAGACTCGAGCGTGACATCGCCGAGCGGGGTCGGTCGGTAGACTCGGTCATCGCCCAGTACTTCGCCACGGTCCGGCCGATGCATCTCGAGTTCGTGGAGCCGTCCCGTCGCTACGCCGACCTCATCATCCCCGAGGGCTACAACCCTGCGGCGGTGGCCACGGTCGTGGAGCTGATTCGCTCCCGTCTCCGGTAGACGGCGTCCGAGTCGGCTCGCCCGGGCGAGCACTTGGCCCTCCTCACCCGATGAGCCAGAGC
>JBAPYG010000570.1:0-4360 GCA_049284615.1 Acidimicrobiia bacterium | reverse complement strand
ACCAACCCTTATCGGCGCGAACGCCACCGATCGTTAGTGGGGTCACGTGAGAGATAGCGTGCTCCCGTCCCCGCACCCGAGCGTCACGGCTGAATCCAACAACGGGCGCCCCGCCGTGGCTAGGTTCTTCTCTCCCTTGAGACCCATGAGGTGAATTTGGGCGAGTGGCTGTTGTTCTTCCACATCCTGGGTGCCGCCGGTTGGATCGGTGGGGGACTGTATGGCTGGTTCTCCCATACCCAGATCGCGCGCGCCTCGGGGCCGGGAGGTCAGGCGTTGGTGACGCTCACCAAGACGGCCGACCGCTACTTCGGGCCGGTCGCCATTGTGACCCTCCTCACCGGGATCGGGCTCGTCTGGTCGCAAGACCCCTGGGCCTGGAACGACACGTTCGTGCTCGTGGGCATCGGCGTGTTCGTCTTCTCGGCGGTTTGGCAGCCCCTGGTCGCCTCGAAGACGGAGACGAGACTGGTGGCGGCGGTCACCTCGGGCGGCGACGCCTCAGCCGAGATCCGGGCATCCCATCGAGTGGTCGCCGTCGATGTCACCGTCCTCCTGGTCGCCTTGTGGTCGATGGTGGTGAAGCTCGGGGCCTGACCCACGTCAGACCTTGGGACGGCCCGGGAAGAAGGCGTTCGTGACCCGCATGTACTCGGCGTACTCCGGCCGTCTTCGTGTGATGGTCTTCTCCAGGAGACCGGCGCCGGAGTATCTGATCAACAGGGCCGACATGACCACCGGCGACAGGATCGTCCACCAGGCACCGCCGGCCGCGGCCACCAGGTAGATCCCCCACCAGACACAGAAATCGCCGAAGTAGTTGGGGTGTCGCGTGTAACGCCACAACCCGCGGTCCATGACCTTCCCCGCCGACTCGGGGCGACCCTTGAAACGGGCCAGTTGGATGTCCCCGACGGTCTCGAAGATCATCCCGACCAGCCACAGACCGGCGCCCAGGAAGTCGAGCCACGTGAGGGGTGAGTCACTGGACCAGGTGGCGACCGCGGGCATCGCCACGACCCACATGATCAGCGCCTGGAGACCGAACACCTTGTAGAGGCTCGTGATCCAGAACGAGTCGGGGCTCTTCTTGCGCATCTGGCGATAACGCCGATCCTCGCCCTTCCCGATGTTGCGCCACGCCAGGTAGCCGGTGAGACGAAGACCCCAGATCGTCACGAGCGCAGTCATCAGCACCGCCCGGTCGGTGATGGTGTCCACGGGGCTAGCCGGGAGTGTGGCCCAGACGACGATGACAAAGCCGAGCCCCCAGACGATGTCGACGATTGAGGCATCGTCGATGAGCACGCTGACGAGCCATGTGACGAGCATCAACCCGGCGATGACGATGGCAGCGGTGCTCAGCAGCTCAGCCAATGGAAATGCCCGGGTCCGCGATGGTTCTCGTGTTTGGAGACTACGCCGGGACGGGCGCAGGGCGCATGCGTCGCAGGGTCTCGAACATGACCAGCGCCTCGTCGGTGTCGAGATAGGCGCCGAAATGCTCGTCGATGACGTCGAGCACATGAGGGTCGGCAGACTTCTGCACACGTTTGCCCTCGGGTGTCAGCGACAACTGCCACACCCGGCGGTCCGTGGCACACATCCTGCGTTGCACGAGACCTGCCTTCTCCAGCCGATCGACGAACCGTGAGGCTCCGCTCTTGGTGAGGGTGGTCTCGGCAGCGAACTGGTTCATGCGCATCGTCCCACCGGCGAGTGCGATCTCGACGAGTGCCTCGTACCAACTCCCCGGAATCCCCACTTCCGAGCGCAGACGCTGGTCGAGAGCGGCCGTCACAGAGGCGTGCACGTGCATCAACTCGCGCCATGCCCGAATCTGGTTCGAACGCTGTTCGCTCACTTCTTCCACTCTAGAGGAATAGTTGCGCTCAGCAACGGTTGTATATAGCAACGGATACGAGCCAACCAAAGGAGCCGCCGTGACCACCGAGACAGTGAGCCGCCCGACCATCGAATCGGGCCTGTGGACCATCGACGAGAACCACACCCGAGTGGAGTTCGTCGCCAAGCACCTGATGGTGACCAAGGTGAGGGGGCATTTCGACCGCTACGAGTCGAAGGTCGAGATCGCAGAGGATCTGACCGAGTCTCAGATCGAGGTGACTTTCGATGCTGCCAGCATCAACACGGGCGCCAAAGACCGTGACAACCATCTTCGCTCCAACGACTTCTTCGGGGCCGACGCGCATCCAACCATCGGATTCGTCTCCACAGACATCACGGCCGACGGTGACGGCTGGGAGATCACCGGAGACCTCACCATCCGTGAGACGACGCATCCCGTGACCTTCGAGGCCAGATACGAGGGGTCCGCAGTCGACCCTTGGGGAAACACCCATATCGGGTTCAGCGCCAGGGCGAAGATCGACCGCGAGGACTGGGGGCTGACGTGGAATGCCGCCCTCGAGGGTGGGGGCTGGCTGGTGTCCAAGGACGTTGCCCTCGAGATAGAGGGTCAGCTGGTCCGTTCCTGAGGCGACGGGCCGACCCGACGAGGAGATCGTCGGGTCGGCCGGTGTCGGGCACGGGTAGCCCAGAAGGCGGGTTCGACTCGACCGAGCGCACCGGATGGGGGCCGGCCCATTACCTTTGTGGTCATGTCAGGACCCGATGACCGAGCCGATGCCCTAGTGCTCTTCGGCGCAACTGGCGACCTGACCCGCAAGCGTCTCATACCGGCCCTGTACGAGCTCACCGAGGATGGCGACCTCGACATCCCGGTTGTCGGCGTCAGCCGACGTGACATCGGGGAGCAGGGCTTTCGGGAGATGGCGATGGCGGCCCTCGGGGAGACCGACATCGATCTCGACCAGAGGCTCGTCGACCGGTTGGTGGCGAACCTGACCTACGTCCAGGGCGACTATCGCGACGTCTTCACGTTCGAGAAGATCGGCGACCGACTCGGCGACCGTCGTTGTTCGGTCTCGTTTCTGGCGATTCCGCCCGACTTGTTCGACGACGTCATCCGTGGTCTCGCCGCCGCCGGGCTCAACGAGCATGGTCGGGTGGTGGTGGAGAAGCCATTCGGGAGGGACACCGAGAGCGCCACCCGCCTGAACGAGATCATCCACCGTCATTATCCCGAGGAGCGGGTCTACCGGATCGACCACTTCCTGGGCAAGGAGGCCTTGCAGAACCTGATGGTGTTCCGGTTCTCGAACACGATGCTGGAGCCGGTCTGGAACCGCCATTTCATAAGGGGGGTCCAGATCACGATGGCGGAGGACTTCGGGGTCGAGGGCAGAGGCGCCTTCTACGATTCTGTCGGGGCGATGAGAGATGTCGTCCAGAATCACCTACTGGTCCTGATGTCGCTCCTGGCGATGGAGCCACCGGTGTCCGATCGGCCGGACGCGCTCCGGGACGAGAGGGCCAAGGTCCTGGAGGCCACCAAGCCACTCCGCCCCGAGGACGTCGTCCTGGGCAGGTACGAGGGGTACCGGGACGAGCCCGGTGTCGATCCGGACTCGGTCACGGAGACCTACTTCGCGGCGAGGCTCGAGATCGACTCCTGGCGTTGGGCAGGCGTGCCCTGGCTGGTTCGCGCCGGCAAGGGTATGTCTTCCACACTCACCGAGGCGGTGGTGGAGTTCCAACGTCCGCCCCGGATGCTGTTCGCCGATGAGGACATGGTGCCCGGGCCCAACCGCTTCGTGTTTCAGAGCAAGCCACAGGACAGGATCAGCGTGGCGATGCAGGCCAAGCGACCCGGTCCGAGGATCGTCTCCGAGCCCGCCGAGCTCGTGCTCGACTACGGCAAGAGCGAGCGGGAGACCCAGGACGCATATCACCGGTTGCTCGGCGACGCCCTCCGGGGCGACCAGGCGCTGTTCGCCCGTGTCGACGGGGTGATGGAGGCGTGGCGCATCGTCCAGCCCATCGTGGAAGCCGGGATCGAGCCCCAGAACTACGCCAGGGGCAGCTCGGGACCGGCCTCGGCGGAGTCCCTGGTGGCGCCGGGTTGGGAGTGGCTGGGGCTCTGACCGTCCCACCGGGTCGCGAGGCCAAATTCGTCGACCCGTTACCAGGATCGTGGGGGTGGCCCCGGTAACGTCGACCCCGATGACAACGAGCAAAACGGCCGATGCTCCACGCTCGGGACAGTCGACCCTCGGCCATCTCAGCATCCCATCGAAACTGACTTTGACAGTGGTCCCGCTGGCGGTGATATCGATCCTGGCCGCACTGTTGAGCGTATGGAGCGGGGACGACGCCAACACGGTCGCACTCGTCATCGCCGTGGTGGTCGCCCTGTCCTCGGTCGGCACCCTCTTCGCGGCATTTCTGCTCGGTCGCTCGATGTCACGGGGGATCTCCGAGGTGACCAGGGCCAATC
>JBAPYG010000569.1:0-4517 GCA_049284615.1 Acidimicrobiia bacterium | reverse complement strand
CCCGGGGGGCAGTCTGGGTGCCTGGTATAACTCACCCACCGAGGATTTCAGCCGTCCCGGCTCGATTTGGTACGCCCCCGGTGAGCGTGAGGCGATCCCCTACTGGCAGGAGGTGTCGACGGCGTATCACGAGGGCTTCCCGGGCCATCACCTCCAGGTGGGCACGGCGGTGGCCCAACGCGAGCGGCTCTCCCGGTTTCATCGCAGTGTCATCTGGTATTCCGGCTCCGGTGAGGGTTGGGCGTTGTACGCCGAGCGTCTCATGGACGAGCTCGGCTATTTCGAGAAGCCCGAATATCGTCTTGGGCTCCTGGCGAGTCAGCTCTTCCGCTCGATTCGGGTGGTCGTCGACATCGGGTGCCAGCTGGAGTTGGCCATCCCCGACGATGCTCCTCTCCACGGCGGCGACACATGGGACTACGAGCGCGCCGTCGACTACATGAACCATGTCGGCCTCCAGGCTCGGGACGTGGCCGTTTCCGAGGTGAAGCGCTATCTCGGTTGGTGGGGTCAGGCCATCTCGTACAAGGTCGGCGAGAGGGAGATTCTCGCCATGAGGGAGCGGGCGAGGGGCTCGGGATCGTTCGACCTCAAGGACTTCCACCGTCGCATGCTCGATGCCGGCGCCATCCGGCTCGACCATCTGTGGCAGGTCATGGAATGAACAAGGTCGTGTTCGACCTGGGCCGGGCGGAGTCTCGCGATCGCTACAAGCTGCTGACCGGCCTGGTCGTGCCGCGGCCCATCGGCTGGATCGGCACCCGCCGGAGCGATGGAACCAACAATCTCGCACCTTTTTCGTTCTTCAACCTGGTGTCGTCCGACCCCCCGGTCGTCCTCTTCTCGGCAGGGGCGCACAGCGATCGCCCCAAGGACTCGTCGACCCTGGCGGAGGAGTCGGGTGAGTTCACCGTCAACATCGTCTCCGAGGACGTGGTGGAGGCGATGTCGGTCACCTCCGGCTCTTTCACCGCCGAGGACGACGAGTTCGCCATCGCCGGGCTCACCCCACGCGACGGCGTCGTGGTCGATGCCCCGCTCGTCGACGAGTCGCCCGCGAACCTGGAGTGCGAGGTGCGTGAGGTGATCGCGTTGAGTGATCGGACCCAGCTCGTCCTGGGCGATGTCGTGGTCATTCACGTCTCCCCCGAGGTACTGGACGGAACCCGGATCGACAGTGACGCCCTTCGCGCCGTCGGGCGCATGGCAGGAGCGAGCTATATCGACACCAGAGCCCGGTTCGAGGTGGCGCGGCCCTGACCGATCAGGTGCAGCCGTGGGCGGCCAGACTCGGGTATGGGTTGACCGGCGTCCCCTTGTAGTACATGCCGAAGTGGAGATGTGGGCTGGTGCCGGTCGCGTTGCCGCTGTTCCCTACATATCCGATGACGTCGCCGGCGACGACCGAACCGTCCTTGCCGAACTTGTCCATGTGGGATCCGATGTATGTGATCCCATCAGAGCCGGAAAGGGTGAACTGACGACCACCGATGGTCCCGGTCTTGTGCTTCACCGTTCCGGAGACGGGAGCGCGGACCGGCGCGCCGCGCGCCGCGAACAGGTCGTTGCCTTCGTGGTATCTGATCCCGCCACCGCGGGGAAAGCCCCAATCGTTCTTGAATGAGGCTCCCTCCACCGGACACACCCACCGACTGCCCGTCGGAATCTTGAGAACCTGGCCCACCCTGATGAGGTTCGCGTTGGAGATGCCGTTAGCCGAGGTCAGGGCATTGATCGACACCCCATGGGCGAACGCGATGTCTCCGAGACGGTCGCCGACGCGGACCTTGTAGGTCGTCTCGCCGCTGGTGCCGGACGCCACGTATCCCGGGCCACTCAGGTAGAGCGCTTGGCCGTAGTAGATCAGGCCATTGACGATGCCGTTGGCCTTGACGATGTCGTCGACGGTGACCCCGCTGTACTGGGCGGCGATCTGGGCCACCGTCTCGCCACGCTTGACGATGTGCTTCTGGCCGGTGCGGTCCGACACCGTGTCGACGGGGTCGCCGCCACCCGAGCTAGAGCCGCCACCCGAGCCGGAGCCACCACCCGAGGGGACGATGATCTCTTGGCCGATTCGGATCACGTTGGGGTTGGAGATCGAGTTGGCCGCGACGATCCGGCTCACGGTCGACCCGTACTTGCTGGCGATGCGTCCCAGCGTCTCTCCGCGCGCGACGACGTGCACCTCATCGGAGCCAGGTATCTCCAGCTTCTGGCCCACGAAGATGAGATTTGGGTTCGAGATTCCGTTGGCGGAGACGAGGTCGCTGACCGATACGTCGTGCTCGCGGGCGATGCGCCCCAGGGTGTCACCGGATTTGACGGTGTAATCGAGAGAGAAGATGGCCACGGCCAGCACCAGCGCTGAGCCGACCATCAAGGCGCGGGAACGACGAAATCTGGGCATTCGAAGGCACAACTCCTTCAGCCCCTGACTCGCTCCGCAAGAGGGAGCCTACCCAGGAGTTCGCGAATTACCAGACAAAACCCGGAGCTGGCCACATGCGGCGTCGATGTCTCGCCCTCGAGTGTCACGAACGGTGACATTGATACCGCGGTCTCTGAGCGCGTTGGCGAACTCCTCGATGTGCAATGCGGTCGATGCCCGTTCCTCGCTCAGAGGCGTGGGGTTGAGTGCGATCAGATTGACGTGTGCCCTCAGCCGGCGAGCTATTCCGGCCAGTTTGTCGGCCTGATCGAGGGTGTCGTTGACACCGTCCATCATCGTCCACTCGATCGACAGTCGACGACCCTTCTTCTCGAAGTACCCCCACGCTGCCTTCTCCAGCTCGGCGATGGGGTATCGCTTGTTGATGGGCACCAAGGACGTTCTCAGCTGATCGTCTGCGGCATGCAGGCTCACGGCGAGGCTCACCGGCCATGGCTCTTCGGCCAGCCGCCGAATCCCGGGGACCATCCCCACGGTGGAAACCGTTATGGAGCGGGCAGAGACGCCCATCACCTCGATCATGCGTCTGATCGCCTCCCTCACGCGGTCGAAGTTGGCGAGGGGCTCCCCCATGCCCATGAAGACGATGTTGGTCAGGTGGTCGGGGACGCCTGACATGCCGATCTGTCGTAGGAATGCCTGAGCGTATGCCACCTGCGCCACGATCTCGCCGGCTTCCAGGTGTCGCTCGAACCCGAACTGACCGGTCGCACAGAAGGTGCAGGCAAGGGCGCAGCCCGCCTGGCTGGAGATGCAGAGCGTTGCCCGTCTCGGATAACCCATGAGCACTGCCTCTATGGCGGCGCCGTCGACAGCCCTGAAGAGCCACTTGCGGGTGGTCCCCTCGTCTGCGCTCTGCTCGACCTCGACTTCGAAGGGCCAGAGTCTGTCGGCGAAGGACTCCCGCACGACGGCAGGGAGATTGGTCATGTCCTCGGCTCGGAGGACGGGCGTCTTGTAGAGCCAGTCGCGAAGTTGGTCGACCCGATAGGCCGGCTCGCCCTCGAGCAGCTCCCCGAGCTCCTCGGGAGGGTGGAGGTAGGGCATCTCAGTCGTGCTCGGTGGCGAGCTCGATCCAGGAGCGAGCCCGTGCCGCGCTGACACTGGCTGCCTCTGCCACCTGGTCGGGGCTAGATCCGGCGAGGGTGGCGACGTCAGCGATCCCGGAATCGGTCAACCGCTGGGCGAACACCGGGCCGATCCCATCGATGGTGGTCACCGGGGGGCTCTTCGCCGAGTGCGAACGGAAGGCCGGTGGGTCGGGCTCCCGGGAAGTTGCCACCGATATGAATCGATCTCGCATGGCCCAAACCAGGGCGACGGCCCCGCCGATCAAGCCGATCACTTTTGCCAGTCGTTTCATCGCATGACCCAGGCTACAGGTTTACCGGGACCTCTCTACCCTGGCCGCATGAAGGTCGACTACTACTTCCCACCCGCGCCGCCGGAGGGGGCCGGCGAGGCCGCCCGACAGGCGAAGCGGCTCGGCTACGACGGGTTCTTCACCGCCGAGACCCAGCACGACCCGTTCTTCCCGATCACACACGCCGCCGTGGCCGAGCCCAGCCTCGAGTTCGGGACGGCCATCGCCGTGGCCTTCCCCCGCTCACCGACCGTGATGGCGATGACGGCGTGGGACCTCGCGCGCCAAACCGATGGCCGGTTCTTGTTGGGCCTCGGAACGCAGGTTCGTGGCCACGTGGTGCGCCGCTTCAGCTCGATGTGGGCCGGCAAGCCGGCGCCACAGTTGCGCGAGTACATCGGGGCGATGCGGGCTGTGTGGGACAGCTGGCAGAACGGTGTGGCCCTCCAGTACGAGGGCGAGTTCTACAACCTGTCGTTGATGACACCATTCTTCAATCCTGGCCCGATCAAGCATCCCGACGTCCCGGTGTACATCGCCGGTGTCGGCCCCTATCTGAGCGCCCTCGCCGGTGAGGCGTGCGACGGGTTCCATGTTCATCCATTCCACACGGTCGCCTATCTCGATGAGATCGTGCTGCCCAACATGGCGTCGGCCGCCCAGAGCGCCGGGCGCTCTCTCGAGGATGTGGAACGTGTCACC
>JBAPYG010000568.1:0-2544 GCA_049284615.1 Acidimicrobiia bacterium | reverse complement strand
GCTCTGGACATCGGCGAGCGATTGAGCTCGGAAGGTCGCCTGGCGCAGAGCCGGCACGGATTCGTCGCCTCCGGGATCCCCGGTGGCGCGGGTCAGGCGCGCAGCGGTCACATGGCGGTGAAGTTGGCCGATGCCCTCGACAGCACAGGGGGGTCTGTGGCGATCATCGGGAGCCTCCGGGCGCTCGCCGGTCAGCCTCGGCAAGCCTTTCCGTCGCTGATGACTGCGGCCCTGGAAGCGAGGGCACGGCAGGCATCAGGCGAGGCTTTTCATCTGGCTGAGGCCGCCTTGGCGGCCGCCGCCGAAGCCGGCATCGGCGAGCCGTCCGAGATCGGGACCCTCCACCTCATCTGCGCGGAGTTCTTGCGTTCCGCCGGCCGCACGGAGTGGGCAGCCCGGCATCTCGAAGAGGCGCTGGCCGATCTCGACGGGCCACAGAGAATCGAGGCTCTACGTCTCGCCGCTACGGCCGCCGACGACTCGCAACGGCCCCAGCTCGCGGAGAGCACCGTGGCGATGGCCGAGTATGAGGCCCTGAGGGCCGGCGAGAGCGTTACCTATGGCTCTCTCCTCTCGTTGCGGGCGCGTGCGTTGCACCGAATTGGGTTCGCCATGGAGGCCGACGCCGCCCTCGCCCGAGCCCTGGAGCTCTCACAGGACGACCCGGAGAACCACGAGCGCTTTCAGGCGATGCTGAACAAGGCCTGGATCCATTTCGACCGAGGTGAGGCGGGGTTGGCCGAGATCGAATTCACCCGTCTGCGGGATCAGGCTCGTTCCGTGGAGGGTGAAGCCTCTGTTGCCGACAAGGAAGCGTGGCGGGCCAGAGCCCTGTTCGCCTCGGGCCATCCGGATGATGCCGTCGCTGCGATCGCCCACGCCGAGGAGATCGCATTGCGAGAGGGTGTCGAGGCTCCGCTTTTTCTCGCCCAATTGGCCCTGGCCGAGGGCAACCTCGCCTTTGGCAGGCCCGGTGAGGCACTCAAGGCCGCCGAGGAGGCTCTCGACCTCGTGGAGCGACAACTCCCTGCCTGGGAGAACATGGTGCGCTCCCATCGCGCTGCCGCTCTGTTGGCACTGGGACGCAGCGATGAGGCGCTCGTCGACATAAACCGTGCGTTGGAGTTGACACCGCCCGGCGCCGATGGATTCCGTTGGCGGCTGCGATGCCGGGCCTTGCGTCTCGAGATCGCCGCCGCCTGCGGTGAGAAATGGTCGGATGACGAAGCAGAGGATGTCGCCGATCAGCTGCTCCAGGCGCGTCTCTACGGCTGGGCGGCAGAGCTCCTCAGTGTCCTGACAGAGCGGGGAGGGCGCAGCGAAGCAGCTCGCGAAGCTCTGGCCATCGCCCAAAACATCGGACAGCCGATGCTGGCGGTGCGGGCAGCCGACGCCGGCTCGCTTTGGGGTGCCGAAGCGGCGATACCGACCATCCTGTCGGTTCGTGCCATATCCCATCGGCTTCCCGACGACTGGGAGCAGACGTGGTCCACTCTCTCCGGGGTCGTCTCCGCGATGGGTGCACCTGAGCCCGAAGAGAGCGAGGAGACGCTGGCTGCATCCGCTGCCATGGATCAGGCCCTCAGGGACGCGGGCCTTGCCGACATCGACACGATGCTCAGCCCGGCCCAGCGCAGATCCAGCGGCCTGGTCCGACAGCGCCGGCCCCGGCGTCGCATCTGGGCGATAGCCGCGGCGCTCGGCATCGTCGTCCTCGCCGCAGGCACTGCTTTTGGCGTCACCCAATTGACGGCTCCGGACGAAACGATCCCGGAGGCAGCCACTGGCACCACGCAACCAGCCCCTGATACCACGCTGCCTTCGCTGGAAGAGACCCAGATTCCCATCGAGAACGAGCGTGGCTTCTTGTTCGGGACCGCCGAGCTTCGTGGTGACCTGGGGCGTAGCGGTTTCGTCGACGTGGCCGGGCCGCGCAGCATCTCCGGCCACTACTGGAAGGTCCGAACTGGAGGTGCCATCGACGCGACACCTGTCGCTTTTGGCCAGCAACTGTTCGTAGGTTCGACGGAGGGGACCTTCTACGCCTTCGATCAATCCACAGGCGATGAGATTTGGACGCTTGCGCCAGAGGGCCGCGTCTCCACAGCGGCCGCCATCGGGCAGGCGGCTGTCGGCGAAGGCAGAACACCAGAAGTCATGGTCATCGCCGACGACGCCGGTGTGGTTCGAGCCCACCAGGCAGGGATCACCGCCGCGGCCCCCTGGTCGACCCAGCTAGATGGTCGCATCAGGTCGGCACCGATCATCGTCGACGGTGAGGTCATAGTCGCCACCTCCGAAGGCTTCCTATATGGCCTGGATCTCATCGAGGGAGATGTCCTCTGGACGTACCCGACCGAGGGAGAAGGGCTGGGGGCCGTTTCTGCCGACATGGCATACAACGACGGGCTGGTCTACGTCGGGACACAGGACGGCTTTCTCCACATAGTGGACGTGTCGGCAGAGGTCCCCGAGACCATCTGTTCGTATGATGCCCGCGACCCGATCGCGGTGAACCCGATCGTGGTCGATGGTGTCGTATAC
>JBAPYG010000567.1:0-2136 GCA_049284615.1 Acidimicrobiia bacterium | reverse complement strand
CTCGACAAGGCTGACCACACCATTCAGGTTCCCGGGGCTTCCGTCTGATATAGCCGCGACGAGGGACTCCGTGTAGGAGGCGATCCCGCAGACGGTGGGTGGGAATGTGGACACAAAACCGATCGATGGATCCGAGCCGAAGCTCATGGAGTTCCTTCCGTACGCGTTTCGAACGCGCTCTTAGCGTTATCACTGGTCCAGGCAGTGGTACCGGTTCGCTGGGCCGGAGGATCCGCGAGCAAGAGTGGGCGGCGCCGTTGGCCGCCACCCGAACCCTAGCTCGGGACCACCGCTGTAGAACCCGGTGGCTTTCGAGGCCATCGAGATGTGCCGAGCTGGATCCCGGAAAGCGTGTAAAGGCGCTCGGTCGTGCCCGATGACCCGAGCGTCGACCCAGGTCAAGACCTCATCTACAGGTTTGGTCAAAGCTCAGAGGGCTTCGCCACGACCCTAGGGAGGAATGGCGCCAGATCGCCGAGCTCCGTCAGGAGCGAGCGGAGCAGCTTGGCCAGTCGACTCCGGTCCGACGGCTTTAGTGCCGCAACCATCGCGGATTGGGCCTCCAGAAGTGTTGCGAGCAAGTCATGTGCGAGCTCCTTGCCCTCAGGAGTGAGATGGACGAGAACACCCCGGCCGTCCCGTGGGTTGGGTTGGCGTTCGACGAGCCCGGCTGCCTGAAGGCGATTGAGTCGAACCGTCATACCCCCACTGGTCAGGAGAAGATCCTCTGCCAACTCGGAGGGCGTCAGAGGTCCGGCGATATCGAGCTCGGTGAGGGTCTCGAGGTCTCCACGATGACTGAGCCCGTAGGCCCCGGCGATGCTGTCGAGTCTCACCTGAATCAAGTGTGCAGCTCGTAGCACCCGAGATCCTACTTCGAGCGCGGAGAAATCCAGGTCGGGGCGGGAAGCTCGCCATCTTTCGAGCATGTGGCCAAAACGGTCGTTCGATATCTCTTGGTATTCCATTTGCGGTTCCGAATGTAATTGCGATTTAGCTATACCTCAAGTAATCTCTACAGATAAGTGTTCCGGGCCCCGTCTCGAGCGCTAGAGGAGCACCGTTCATGGACACCACCGACAACGAGAAGGACGCGCAAGCTCTTCCGTCGACAGACATGGCAGGTGAAGGCGATCAAATCGCTCCTGAGATAGTCCGGGAGCGGGTGTTTGTGGGAACCGGCCTGTTCTGGGGGTTGATCGTCGGGGTCGTATTGGCGTTGGTAGTGGTCATCCTGGCAGCACAGAACACCGACAAGGTCACTATCTCCTTCCTAGGCTGGGAATTTTCCACCCCTCTGATCGTGGTGGTGCTTGGCGCATTGCTCATCGGAATCGTCCTCGACGAGTTGTTCGGCCTCGTATATCGAAAGCGTCGGCGCCGGACGCTACGTGAACGTGACGAGTTGCAGCGTCTTCGATGACAGGCACCAGTGCCATCTCACCGGCCTCGCCCGCCGGAGCACAGAAAGGTTGCAAGGTTTGCCAGAGCTAGCTGAGTTGGCAGTTCTCGTCGCCATGTCGCTGATCTTGGTCGTCGAAGTGATCTTCCGTCCGATAGGTGCGCGTGTCTCGAGGAAGAACGCCGCGGTGTCAGCGCGCAAGGGAAAGACGGGTCCAGTCCTGGGACCGGACCCGAGGAGGGAGGCCGCTCAGATCTCGGGGAAACTCCTCCGTGATGCCCAATTTGCAGCTGCCACCATTGACTGGGAGCGGGGGCGGCGCGAGCAATCGAACTTGCGACTCGAACGCTCACTCGTCGCAGTGCCCGAAGCCAGATAGACCGTTTCCAACGGCGGCCAAGTGTGCTTATTGGATGTTGACTGCTCGGAAAAGAGGTTGGCCGATTGAGGACCGACTCGACTAGAAGGCACGCACAAGTTCTATGCGCGGGATCCTTCGGCGGCGATGGCGAATCGGGGTCTCGTCGCCCTTGTGCCAAGTCCACCGTCGACATTCCCAACTCGTGGTGTATGACTCGGTTCCTTAGCGACTCGTCTGGATGCTGCGTTTCAAGAAGCTGGACCACACACAACCTCCCAGCCCTGATCGCCGCTGCCTTCAGCCAGCATTTAGTCGCTGTCAGGCGAGCGAGGAGCCCGCGCAGTCGAAGGCAAATTATCTTGATATATAGCTA
>JBAPYG010000566.1:0-1824 GCA_049284615.1 Acidimicrobiia bacterium | reverse complement strand
GGTCAAGGTCTCATCTTGCGCTCGTCGCCGTCCTCGCGGCCTCCCTCCCCACGTCGCCGGCTGTGGCGAGGGTCGACTCGTTCGTCGACGACGACAACAGCCGCTTCGAGAGCTTCATCGAGACGGCGGCCGATCTGGGGATCCTGAACGGCTGCAACCCGCCGGCTAACGATCGAGTCTGCCCGGATCACCTGGTCACGCGGGGTGAGATGGCGATCATGATCGCCCGGGCCATCGGCGCCGGCGCCCCCTCGGCCGACCACTTCAGCGACGATGAGGGGCACATCGCCGAGACTGCGATCAACGCACTGGCGGAGCACAGGATCACCACGGGCTGTGTCGCCGATCGCTTCTGTCCCGACCGGCCGATGAGACGCGGCGAGATGGCCACCTTCATCGCTCGCGCATTCTCGATCCCCGACGTGGGAGGGGCCGTCGACTACACCGACCTCGGGGGCACCGAGTACGCCACGGCGCTGGTCGGCCTCGCCGAGACCGGGGGACTACTCGCCTGTGATCCTCCGGTCAACGTCAAGCTCTGCCCCAATGCGACGGTCCGCAAGGACGAGGCCGTCTTCGCGTTGGTCAAGGCGATGGGCATGAGGCCCGCCGTCTCGATCCCCGATGCGCCCGCGATGGAGAGGCTCGAGTTCGGCGACGGCTTCGAGGAGCTCGACCTCTGGGATGGCAGGTCTCCGAGCGCCCGCAATCGAGTGGGTATCACCGGGGACGGTTTCAAGGACTCCGCCTTGCGGGTCACGATCCCCCGTGGGTCTCACTTCGGGGCCGACTTCAAGCTCGGTCTCGAAAATCAGCCCGACGAGGTCCAGGAGCATCTTTTCTTCCGCTACTACCTCAAGTTCGATGAGGACTGGTCGACGAGCGTGAGTGGGAAGCTCCCTGGATTCTCGGGGGTCTACGGTGCCAGCGGGAAGGGCGGCTACAAGTCCAGCGCCACCGACCCGGGATGGTCGGCTCGTCTGATGTTCTCACCGTCGTCGGGTGACGACGACCTCGTTCCGATCGGCTACTACGTCTACCACCTCGGCCAGGCCCGCCAATACGGAGATGGCATGTACTGGAACGAGGCCGGGCGGCTCCGGCCCGGTGACTGGTACTGCCTGGAGGGAGAGATCGAGATCAATTCCCCGGGGCTCACCGACGGCACGTTGCGCGGGTGGGTGGACGGGACGCCGGCGTTCGACATGGACGGTCTGGAGTTTCGGCGCCCGAACGAGCCCCAGATCAAGATCGAGTCGTTCTGGTTCGACGTCTACCACGGTGGCAAGCCCGTAGCCAGCCGCGACCTGGGGCTCACGGTCGACGAGGTCGTCGTCGACACCGACCGTGTCGGTTGCCAGGACGAGACCAGGACCGTCCGTCCCGCAGGAGGTGACGTGGACGGCGACGGTTACCCCGACGCCACGTGGTGGGGCGAATGTCCCGAGGGGACATGCTTCTGGCAGGAGACGAGGGCCGTGTCTGGTGCCGATGCCAGACGGGAGGGCGGAGACGGTGGTTGGTTCAGCATCGAGACCTACCGTCTCGGTCTCGGCTCGGGTGACTTCGACGGCGACGGTCTCGACGATCTGGTCTATCGGGGGCGATGCGAGGGGTCACGGCCCTGCTGGCGGGTACATCTGGAGACCGCGAAGGGCATCTCCGGAGGTCGGGACTGGGGCGATGGCGCCCGGTTCGCCTCCTCCGCCAGCCAGCTGTTGTCGGGTGACTTCGACGGGGACCAGCTCGACGACCTCACATATGTGGGCGTGTGCGGGGAGGATGCCCACCCCTGTTGGAGAACACATCTGAGTGATGGCACTG
>JBAPYG010000565.1:0-3313 GCA_049284615.1 Acidimicrobiia bacterium | reverse complement strand
GTGGTGGGGGAGGGGGGCAATCTCGGCTTCACCCAGCTCGCCCGTATCGAATATGCGACGAAAGGCGGTCGCATCAACACCGACTTCATCGACAACTCAGGTGGGGTGGACACTTCGGACCGCGAGGTGAATCTGAAGATCCTGCTCGGCATGGCCCAGGAGGCTGGAGAGCTCGAAGCCTCCGAGCGGCATCAGCTCATACTCGCCGCCACCGACGACGTGACCAGACGGGTCCTCGAGGACAATCACGACCAGGCCCTGGTCCTCTCCCAGGATGAGGAGTGGTCGGTCGCCAACCTCGACGCCTACGAAGAGCTCATGCGCAGTCTCGAGCGACACGGCTTGCTCGATCGAGCGCTCGAGGCGCTCCCCGGATCTGACGCGGTCGCCGAACGCGGCCGGGACGGCCGGGGCCTGACCCGACCAGAGCTCTCGGTCCTCCTGGCCTACGCCAAGGAAGATCTCAAGAACGCCCTCATCGACTCCGAAGCCCTGGAAGGCCCCGAGCTCGAAGAGGAGCTGATCGCCTACTTCCCCGACCGTGTCGCCGAGCGCTTCGGACATCTGATCTGGAGTCATCCACTCCGTCGCGAGATCCTGGCCACGGTGCTTTCCAGCCGCATCTTGAACGACCAGGGCACCACGTTCGTCAACAGGCTCGTCGTGGAGACCGGAGCCACCCGACCGCAGGTGGTGAGTGCATATCGGGCCGCTCGTAGGTTGATCGGAGCCGAGGAGCGGTGGGCCGCCGTGGAGCAACTCGACCCCACCCTCGATCCCGCCCTGCTCAGAGAGATGCTCGAGGCGATCGACTGGCTGGTCGAGTCGATCGCCAGGTGGTACCTGGCCGGGCCCCGACAGATACCGACGGCGGAACAGATCGAAGCCGACCGGATCGCCTTCGCCGAGCTGGAGTCCTTTCTGCGTGAGCCCCAGAACCGCGCCTGGACCGGCGACACCGGAGAGATGGCCGCGCTCACCGATGCGGGAATCAATG
Source organism: Acidimicrobiia bacterium (assembly GCA_049284615.1). Taxonomy (GTDB): domain Bacteria; phylum Actinomycetota; class Acidimicrobiia; order Spongiisociales; family ZC4RG35; genus JANQRA01. Next base: position 2,316 of record JBAPYG010000565.1, on the reverse strand, counting down.
TGGCACTGGCGCGACAGCACACCTATCACGACGAACTCGTTCATGGCCCCGACATCATCGAATTGGCCCGGGAACACGGCCGGAGCGTCGAAGAGGTGGCCCAACTGTTCATGCTCCTCGGCACCAGCTATCGCATCGATTGGCTGGAGCACCAGGTGGCCGAGGTAGTCGCGTCCTCCCGTTGGAACAAGTGGGCGGTCAGATCGATCCAGAGTGACCTGATCGAACTGCGACGTGATCTGGCGGAGAAGGTGCTGGCGGCCGGGGAGGGGCTCGGCGCCGAACAGGCGCTCGAGTCCTATCGGCGAGGACGCGCCGACCGCCACGCCCGGCTCGACGAGCTAATGCAGTCGGTGGCACAGGAAGAGACCGCGAGCCTCGACCCCTTGCTCGTCGCGGCCCGACAGATCCGCGCCCTGGCCGGCTGAACGGAGCGGTCAAGAACGAAGCGGTTCGAACTCGGCGGTGAAGTGTCTCAGCCACGGTGCCTGCTTGCTGATCCGGTACCCCCGGATCTCCGATGCAGTCTCCGCGGTCATGGCCACAACCTCACCGACATAGTCGATGTGGCTCTGGGTGTAGGTGCGGCGGGGAATCGCCAGCCTGACCAACTCGAGATGCGCTGGCGTCTCCGAACCGTCGTCGGCGGTGTGCCCAAACATCACCGAGCCGATCTCGACCCCTCTGACCCCGCCCACCCGGTACAGCTCCACGACCAGGGCTTGGGCGGGGAATTGGCTGGCTGGGATGTGGTCGAGCAACCGACCGGCGTCGATGTAGACGGCATGACCCCCGGCGGGCTGCACCGTCGGAACTCCGGCTGCGTTGACCTTCTCGGCTAGATACTCCGTCGAGCGAATTCGATAGTGGAGGTAGTCCTCTTCGACGACCTCGGCGAGACCCTGGGCGATTGCCTCGAGGTCGTAGCCGGCGAGGCCACCGTATGTGGGGAACCCTTCGGTCAGGATCAGCAGATTGCGACACCTCTCGGCGAGCGACCCGTCTCGCATGGCGAGGAAACCGCCGATGTTGGCCAGCCCGTCCTTCTTCGCAGAGAAGGTGCAACCGTCGGCCAGTGAGAACATCTCCCGGGCGATGCTCTCGGGGGTGCGGTCGGAGAATCCCTCCTCGCGTGTCTTGATGAACCATGCGTTCTCGGCGAATCGGCAGGCATCGAGGAAGAAGGGGACATCATTGGACCGACAGATCTCGCTGACCGCCCTCAGATTCGCCATCGACGCCGGCTGGCCACCTCCGGAGTTGTTGGTGACCGTGACCATGACGAGGGGCACGTTCCGATCGGTGTCGGCGAGGACCTCGGCGAGACGATCCGTGTCGAGATTCCCCTTGAACGGGTGGCGAGCGGTCGGGTCCCGCCCCACCGCCACCAACAGGTCCATGGCCTCCGCCCCCTGGTACTCGACGTTGGCTCGGGTCGTGTCGAAGTGCGTGTTGTTCGGAACGGTGTCGCCGGGACGCAGCATCTCGGTGAAGAGGATCTTCTCGGCGGCCCGGCCCTGGTGGGTGGGGATCACCTCGGGCATGCCGGTCAACGACTGCACTGCGTCTCGAAAGCGGAAGAAGGACCTGCTGCCGGCGTAGCTCTCGTCGCCTTCCATCATCCCCGCCCATTGCCGTGCCGACATCGACCCGGTTCCGGAGTCGGTGAGCATGTCGATGGTGACTTCGTCGGCACGGAGGCCGAACAGGTTGTAGCTCACTCGCTCCAGGGCGGCTTCACGTTGTTCCGGGTTGGTCAAGGCGATCTTCTCCACCGAGTGGATCCGGAACGGCTCGATGATGGTGTTGAAAGTCACGTTCACTCCTCGTCACCCAGAGTTTGGGAGTGTCGAGCGTCACCGGACAGGGCCTAAAGGCCCGAACGACCTCGTGGCGCCGCCTCAGGCGACCGGTGCGACCACCAGAAGACGTTGGCTCCCACCCACTCTCGGGTCAGGTTCATGAGAAGACAGCGGTGTGGGGTCGGTCGTGCTCTGACCGGCTGATGTCTTCGGTGCCCACCGTCCCGTGCCGAGATTGGCGGATGGGGCACGACCCCAAAACTCGAGACCCGGTAGGTTCGATCTCAGAGGGGAGCATGCTCCCCGGTGGCGAGGAGGCGACTCATGAGAAGAGCGAACTGGGCATTGGCGATCTCGCGCGTTATCGATTGCCGCCTGCGCGGGAGGGCTCGGTGACGAGGGGCCCGGGCTCCGATGTCTTCGAGGGGGTGGGCCAGGCACCCGGCGACGTCGAGACGGGAGAGCAGGGGTCGGGTGGTGTCGAGGTGGGGTCAGTGACCCAGACCGCCCATCC
>JBAPYG010000564.1:0-2198 GCA_049284615.1 Acidimicrobiia bacterium | reverse complement strand
CCCGTGGACAGGGCAGAGTCGACGTACACCTTGACCTGACCACCCGAGGCCTGGCTGACGAGGACAGCCCAAACAGTCCGCCCGGCGTCGGTTTCGATGTCTGACTCAGTCAATCGCCGATGGCTGTCTTGATGAGCTCGTGGGCGGTGGCTGGATCGACTCCGTCGACATGCACCCGTTTTCGGCGTGTCGTGCTGCCGGCCACCAGAGAGACTGCTCTCCGTCGCACTCTCAGTAGGTCGGCGATCGCCGCCAGCGCAGCCTCATTTGCCTTTCCACTCTCCGCCGGTGCGGAGACCGCGACCTTGAGTCGCTGACCATGGATCCCTCTCACGCCTGGGCGGTGGGCATTGGGTTGAACGTGGAGGTCTATGAAGACACCTCCTTCGACGCCAGTGATCACCTCTCCAGGCTACGGATCGATCGCGGGACGGGTGTTTCGGCCGTGTCGACCAAACTACGGGCACGCTGCCCTGTTCATCTCGATGCACGCCAGCGATACGGCGGCAGCACGCCGGACGCGAAGGGAGAGATCGTCAAGACCCGGAACCGATCTGTCTCAGACTGTCGCCTGAAATGGCCACGGGCAGAATAGGTGTAGTTGGCGTCGAACTGTGAATGATGCTGGGTTATGCCGAGCCGTTGTGTGGAGCCGCGTCAAACGCATGTCAAACGTCAGCTTGAGTTTCCAGTGTTTGAACCGGTGAGATGTCGTACGGATCGTTCCGGGGACATGTCGGACGTTCCGGATAGAGGTCTGACACTGCCTTAGCGAAACACGCATCCTTTGCCTTCGAGCTGGCTTGGAGGCGGATGTGGTGTTGAAGGTGGTGACCATGGCCGAATTGAGGTTCGAGGTGTTGTTCGAACCGGAGCGCACCGGGGAGACAGTTGCTGACGTGTGCCGCCGGTATGGGATCTCTCGGGACACCTATTACCGGTATCGCCGAAGATATCTGGCGGAGGGCATCGACGGGCTCGAGGACCAGCCCCGGAGACCGAAATCGTCGCCAGCGCAGATCCCAACCGAAGTCGAACTGAGGATCGTAGAGATGCGCACGTCGCATCCGCGGTGGGGTGCCCGCCGTATCCGCGCCGAACTCACTCGAGAGGGTGTGGAGGCTCCAGCAGTGTCGACGGTTCACCAGGTGTTGCGGCGCAACGGTCTGGTTGCCGCCCAGCCACCACGCAAACCCAAAGCAGACAAACGCTTCGAAAGAGAGATCTCAAACGACCTGTGGCAGATCGACGCCACCCGCATCCTCTTAGGCGATGCGAACCCGGTATGGGTGATCAACCTGTTGGACGACCACTCTCGATACCTCCTAGCCGCTCTGGCCGGCCCACAAGCAACCACCGACCTGGCCTGGGACACCTTCGAAGTCGCCGCAAGCCGCTACGGACTACCCCGCCAAGTCCTCTCCGACAACGGACTCGCCTTCACCGGCAAACTCCGCAACCTCGAAGTCGTCTTCGAAACCAACCTCCGAGACCTCGGAGTCGAACCAATCACCTCCGCCCCCTACCACCCCCAGACCCTCGGGAAACTGGAACGATTCCACCGCACCCTCAAAGAATGGTTCAAAGACGAAGGACCAGCCTGGGACCTTGAACACCTCCAAGAACTCCTAGACGGCTTCCGATTCCACTACAACCGTCACCGGCCCCACCAAGGCATCAACGACCAAACACCAGCCGAACGCTACGAACCAGCCGCCGACAAACTCCCCAAACCACCAACCATCCGCACCCCCGACTACCCAACCGGCGCCGAACTCCGACACGTCACCGCCACCGGCAACATCGGATACAAACGCAAACTGATCCAAGTCGGATACCGCTGGGCTGGAGCCACCGTCCGAGTCATCACCATCGGCGACCTCACCCACATCTACTACGGCGAAACCCTCATACGAGCCCTCGCCATCGACCCCCACCGCTACTACCAAGGCCTCAAAACACGCCGACCCGCCAAACCAACCAGCAAGACAGCATGAAACCCGTCAGATAAGTTCCAACAACACAGCGTCAGACATCAGTCCGGAACAAACAAGATAGCCTTTGCGCCCGAATGCTCCAACGTAAGCTCCAGGGTGGCGCACGATCGGCGTCTGGGTAATGGACAGGCTCGCCGACTGAGTGGTTGCGCTTACGCGAAAGAGCCCGTGGACAGGGCAGAGTCGACGTACACCTTGACC
>JBAPYG010000563.1:0-3703 GCA_049284615.1 Acidimicrobiia bacterium | reverse complement strand
CCTCATATTCCCTGGAGTCACCACCCTCGAGTTCCCGGGCCGGCTCATCCCCCCATACTCGACGGCACAGCTGAGCGAGAGCCAGATGAATGCGATCCTGGCGATGGTCGACGACATGGGTCTAGCCGGGATCGTCGACGAGACCGATGACAGCGCCGCCAACTTCGTGGCCGACGCCTCTACTGAGATCATCCGCTTTTGGGACGCCGATGGCGAGCATCGGTATGCCGTATACGCCCTGGGCATCGAGGAAGACCCGACCGATCGAAATCGGGTGCTTCTCGAGCTGATCGCCACGCTCGACGAGTTCACCGCACAGACATCCTCGGAAGTCTTCGCGGCCGAGAGGGTGCGGGTCGTGGCCGGGCCTGCCAACGCCAACCCGGACTTCCCCGACCTGCGCCCCTGGCCGCTGGACACCGACTGGGATGCGTGGACCGTCCTGCCCAACGGCTGGAGCTGTCGTGTCTTCGGCTCCTCGGTGCTCACCGTCTTCGACGACGCCACCCAGACCACGACCTGGGAGGTCCCGGACGGTGGCCCCGACTACAGCCCGGCCAACCTCGTGGTCCGACCACTGCACCCCGGCGAGGCCGACTGCCCCGTCTGAAACCGCTTCTGCCCCGTCTGAAACCGCTTCTGTGTCAGTGACGGGCGGTAGGACCGCCCGTCACTGACACAGAACGGTTGTGGGCTAGCCGCTGACGACGGGGACCTTGGCCATGGCGGCGTCTATCTCGTGTTGGGGATGCTCGTGGTCCTCGAGTTCGCCATCGAAAAAGGCCTGGTAGGAGGCCATGTCGAAATGACCGTGGCCACTCAGGTTGAAGAGGATGACTCTCTCCTCGCCTGCCTCCTTGGCCCGCTCGGCCTCGTTCATGGCCTCGGCCACCGCATGTGTCGGCTCCGGACCGGGGATGATGCCCTCGACCCGGGCAAAGTCCACCGCCTTGGCGAAGGTCTCGGTCTGCTGGAGCGACTCGGCCTCGATGAGACCCAGCTCGAGTAGATGCGAGACCAGCGGGGCCATGCCGTGGTAACGGAGACCACCGGCGTGGATCGGCGCCGGGATGAAGGGATGGCCCAGCGTGTGCATCTTGACCAGCGGCGTCATCTGGCCGGTGTCACCGAAGTCGAACCGGTAGCTGCCTCTCGTGAGCGAGGGTGAGGCCGCTGGTTCCACGGCGCGAATCACGGGGTCCATGTTCCCGGCGATCTTCTCCCTGACGAAGGGGAAGACGAGCCCCGAGAAGTTGGATCCACCACCGGCGCAGCCGATGATCACGTCGGGGGTCTCATCGACCATGGCCATCTGCTTGAGGGTCTCCTCGCCGATGATGGTCTGATGCATGAGGACGTGGTTGAGCACCGACCCCAGTGAGTACTTGACGTCGTCGTTGGTCGCCGCCACCTCGACCGCCTCGGATATGGCGATGCCGAGACTGCCCGGGGTGTCGGGATCGGCCTCGAGGACGGCGCGGCCGTATTGGGTGTTGGTGGACGGCGACGGGTAGATGGTGGCGCCGAAGGTCTCGATGAGGGCCTTGCGATACGGCTTCTGGTCGTACGAGGCACGCACCTGATAGACCTCGCACTCCAGCCCGAACAGCGAGCACGCAAACGCCAGTGCCGAGCCCCACTGACCGGCCCCGGTCTCGGTCGCCAGCTTCTTCACGCCGGCCTTGGCGTTGTAGTAGGCCTGGGCGACGGCAGTGTTGGGCTTGTGCGAACCGACCGGGCTGACCCCCTCGTACTTGTAGTAGATGCGCGCCGGGCCACCGATCAGCTTCTCGAGGCCATGCGCCCGATATAGGGGCGATGGTCTCCACAGGCGGTACACCTCGCGGATCTCCTCGGGAATCTCGATGTATCTGTCGGTCGCCACCTCCTGGAGGATCAGGTCCATGGGGAACAGCGGTGCCAGGTCGTCCGGGCCGATGGGCTCGTGTGTGCCGGGATGGAGCACCGGTGGCGGCGGGGTGGGCAGGTCGGGAACGATGTTGTACCAATGTGTCGGCAGGTCCGACTCGGGGAGGATGATCTTGGTCGTCATGACGCTCACCCTACGCCTCGGCAGCCCACGAGGTGCCGTAGCCTGAGGGCATGACGGCCCATCGTCTCATCAGCCGGCGTCTGCTCCTCAAGGACATGGGCAAGACCGGTCTCGCCGTGATGGTGCTGGGCACTGCGGCCTGCCGGGCCGCTCCCACCCAGAACGCGACACCTACCGACGAGACCGAGCCGACCACCACCGCCGCATCGGGGCCAGCCTCCACCACAGAGGCAATGGCCGTCACATCGTCGACGTCGACGACCGCAGACCGGTATGCGTGGCACCGGGTCGATCTCGACTTCGTGTCTGCCTACATCATGTACCGGGGTGGCCAGGCGGTCATCGTGGATACCGGTGTGGATGGAAGCGCACCGTCGATCGGCTCGGCGCTGGAGGAGGTCGGGCTGGGGTGGGGCGACGTCGCCGGGCTGATCGTCACCCACAAGCACCCCGACCATCAGGGAAGTGTCCAGGGTGTGCTGGCCAATGCCCCCGACGCCCCCTGGTTCGCCGGAGCGGCCGATCTCGGTGCCATCACGGCGCCCACCGCGGGTCGGGCCGTCGGGGACGAGGACATCGTCAACGGCGACCTGCAGATCATTGAGACGCCGGGGCACACCGAGGGGCACATATCGGTTCTCGATCCGGTTGCCGGCATATTGGTCACCGGAGATGCACTCAATGGCGCGGGTGGTGGCGTGGTCGGAGCCAACCCTGGGTTCAGCGAGGACATGACACTGGCCGACGCATCCGTGGCCAAGCTCGCCGGCTTCGACTACGAGGTCGCCCTGTTCGGGCATGGCGAGCCGATCCTCTCAGACGCCTCCGACCGGGTGGCCGCGCTGGCCGAGACGATGGGTGGTTGACCGGTTGGAGGTCCACGACATCCTGGCGGGCATCGGGGTCCTGGTCGGTCTGGTCGGGATCGTCGTCGTGTTCCTCCCCGGGCTGCTCCTCCAGGTGGTCTCGGTCGGAATCTGGGCATTCGAGGAGTCGAGCGTCGTCGGCTGGGTCGTCCTCGGGATCGTGGTGACGCTGGCCGTGGTGGCGACAGTGCTCAAGTACGTGTTCCCGCATCGTCGTTTGCGCGACGAAGGGGTGCCGGCATGGGTGCTCTACCTGGCGGTCGCCGTGGCCATCGTGGGGCTGTTCGCCGTCCCGGTCATCGGCGCGCCTATCGGGTTCATCCTGACCGTATACGTCTTCGAGCGGGTCCGTCGGGGGCCGACACGTGCCTGGCCGTCGACCAAGACGGCGTTGAAGGCGGTCCTGACTTCGACCGGGATCGAACTGACCGGGGGGTTTCTCATCCTCATCGTGTTTGTCGCAGGCGCCTTTATGACTTGACCTGACCTCGTCGTCGAGAAGCCGCTCTAGTCGGCGCCGCCGCCCGACTTCTCGGTGATCTCGGCGACGATGTCGGCGTTGGCCAGGGTGGTGACATCGCCGAGCTGGCGGTGCTCGGAGATGTCCTTCAGGAGCCGTCGCATGATCTTGCCGGACCGGGTCTTGGGGAGATCTCCGGTGAAGACGATCGATTTTGGCTTTGCGATCGGGCCGATCGAGGCCGACACATGGGCACGCAGCTCCTCGATGAGCACCTCATCGCCCCATGCGGTGCTGCGCAGTGTCACGAAGGCAGCGATAGCC
>JBAPYG010000562.1:0-5333 GCA_049284615.1 Acidimicrobiia bacterium | reverse complement strand
GGTATCGACACAAGATCGGTCGCCGGCGTCGCACGCCGGTTCTGTGCCGAGCACGATCTGGATTACAACAGCCGTGCCGGCCGGGCACTTCTCTCCGCAGACGATGGCTGACGCCAACGAGCACTTCCTTTCAGTGGAGGGGTGGGCGGAGGCGGCCGCGACAGTTGGTTTCGAGCCCTTGCGCCCGGTCGCCGATGCCAGGGCGTTTCGAATTCACGTAAAGGATCATCGGATGAGAGACGTGCCCCCCACCCTCGAGGTGTACTTCGATGGCTTTGTGCTGAGTCAAGCTGAGCGAGATGCAGTCGAGGCGCTTCGTCTTGCATCCGAACTATATGGCAACGACCCGAGCGAGGTGTCGGTGCGTGGGCACACTGCCCGTCTTTACGAATTGGGACCCGAGCCCGATCCGGACGACGACGACCCTCGCAGCCCCGCCGTCGTCACCTGGGCCGAGGGCGGCCGATTCGTCCTCCTTGCGTCCGACAGCATGGAGGCGCTCGACCTCCTGGAGGTCGCCTTCTCTCTCTACTCTGCCCGATGATGAACTCGATCTATGTCGACGACGATCTCGGAGCGATCCGCGACCACGTCCGGGACTACGTCGCTAAAGAGATAGTCCCGCATGTAGGAGAGTGGGAGGCCGAAGGAGCCATTCCACGTGAGGTCCTCGATTCCATGGGCAAGCTCGGGTTCTTCGGCCTCCGGATCCCCGGGGAATTCGGGGGCATCGGTCTAGGCCATGTCGCCTCGGTTGTGTTCGCCGAGGAGCTGGGTCGGAGCACGTCGGGCGGGTTCGCAATCACGGTCCTCGTTCACACCGACCTGGCGATGCCATACGTGACCAATTTCGGTAGCGACGCGATGAAGGCGCGATGGCTGCCTGCGTTCGCATCCGGAGAGCTGATAACCGCCATTGGTGTCACCGAGCCCGACGCCGGCTCCGATGTCGCCGCCATTCGCTCGACAGCGCGTAGAGACGGGGAGGGCTGGCGACTCAACGGCACCAAGATGTTCATCACCAACGGGGGCATCGCCGATGTCTTGTTCATCGCAGCCAGGACCAACCCGGACGTAAAGGGCTCACGCGGGATATCGATGTTCGCGGTCGAAGCCGGAGCGGAGGGCTTCCGGGCCAGCCGGGCCCTCGACAAGATGGGCTGGCACTCCTCGAACACCGCCGAGTTGGTGCTCGATGAGGTCTGGGTCTCGGATGAGAACCTCATTGGCGAGGAGAACCGCGGGTTCTACTACATCATGGGGAACTTCCAGAACGAGCGTCTCGCCATCATGGGCCAGGCCATCGGTGAGGCCCAGACCGCTCTCGACATGACCATCGAATACGTGAAGGAGCGCCGAGCGTTCAACGCCCCGCTCTGGAACAAGCAAGCGATCAGACAGAGACTGGCGATGCGTCAGGCCGAGGTCGACGCGGCTCGCGAGCTCGTCTACAGGTCGGCCTGGTTGACCGATCAGGGTGAGGACACCGTGAGGGAGGTCTCCGAGGTGAAGGCCCTGGTGGGTGAGCTGGTCAACGCGGTCTTGTACGACTGTGTCCAGTTCCACGGGGGAATGGGGTACATCGCCGAGACCGCGGTCGAACGCCTGTACCGGGATGTCAGGATCCACTCCATCGGTGGCGGGGCCACAGAGGTCATGCTCGAAGAAGTGGCGAAGCGTCTCTAGGTGACACGATCGCGCGCCGCCTCGAGCTCTTCGGGCTCGAGGGGGTGCCACGACATCTCGAGAGCGAGCCAGAGTGTCTTGGAGATCGGGTAGAACACGATGGGAATGACGACGTTCGCCACGAGGGTCACGGCGAAAACCACAGGCCAGGGAACATCCGGCCAGGTAGCTAGGACCAGGGTCGTGAACACGACGAGAAACGTGATGAAGATGACGACCGTGTTGATGGTCACCGCCCCTACCCAATAGCCGGGCTCGCGCTCGAATTTGAGACCGCATCGAGAGCAGTTTTCCGTCATCGTGAACCAGGTCGAGAAGGCACTCTCACCACATCGGGGACACCTCCGTCGCAACGCTCGGCCCACCATGGCGAGGCGAGAGGATGCGAGGTCGGGTTGCACCAGGCGAGGGTATCGTCGGATCGTGATAGAAGAACAAGTCGCCCAGTTGCGTCGTGAATACGAGGCGTCGGGTTTGGACGAGTCTGAGATGTCCGCGGATCCATTGGACGAGTTCGAGTCATGGTTCGCCGGCGTAGTTGCGGCCGGAATCGAGGAGCCGAACGCCTTCGTCCTGGCCACGACCGACGCCGACGGCACCCCGTCGGCCCGTGCCGTGCTCATGAAGGATCTATCCCGAAATGGGCTGGTGTTCTACACGGGGATGGAAAGTCGCAAGAGTCGGGCCATGCGGGACAACGGCCGGGCCGCGGCGACCTTCGTGTGGACCGTCCTCCATCGGCAGGTGAGGTTCGAGGGTCCCGTGTTCGAAGTCGAGCCCGACCTCGCCGATGCCTACTTCGCGACTCGACCGCGCGGAGCTCAGGTCGCGGCTCACGCTTCCCTTCAGAGCCAGCCTGTGCCAAGTCGTGATGTTCTCGAGGCCAGGTTCCAACAGTTGGATGAGACGCTCGGTGCAGACGTGCCTCGACCCGAGACATGGGGAGGGTGGCGGCTGGAACCGACGACGGTCGAGTTCTGGCAGGGCAGGCCCAATCGTTTCCACGACCGGATCCGCTACGAGCGTGACGACCACGGTTGGGTGAAAGGGCGTCTCGCCCCGTGAGGGTCCACGTCGTCGGTTCGTCGGGGACATTCCCGGCGTCCGGCCGTCCAGCAACCGGATACGTCATCGAACATCAGGGCATCTGAATCTGGTGTGACGCCGGTCCTGGCACCTTCATATCGATGCCCGTCGACCCCGACCTGATCGACGCAGTGGTCTTGTCCCACCGGCACCCGGACCACTGCGCCGACATCTTTGCCGTGTTCCATGCCTGGACCTTTCGCCCCGAGCCACGTCACCAGGTTCCGTTATACGCCCCGCAGTCCGTATGGGACAGGATCGTCGGGTTCATCGAACGAGAGCCCGAGTGCTTCGCATTCACGCCTGTGTCGACCGGGGATGGCTTCACATTGGGGAACGTCTCGGTTGAGTTCGTGGAGATGGACCACTCCGTCCCAACGGTGGGCTCGCGTTGGACCGGTGCGGGTCGAACGATGTTCTACACGGCGGATACCGGACCGGGCGGGACCTGGCGCGGTCTGGCCGAGGGTGTGGATCTCCTGCTCTGCGAGGCGTCGTACCAGGGCGCCGCCGCGGACAAGGAGTACCCACACCATCTGACCGCCGGGGAAGCGGGCGAGATCGCCCGAGGCCTTGGGGCCACGGCTCTGACTCTCACCCACATCCCGCCCTATCTCCGCCCGGCGGTCTCGGTCTCCGAGGCCGAGGCGACATTCGGCCGACAGGTGCGGGTCGCCGTGGCCGGGACGAGTTTCGACGTCTGAAGACCACAGTTAGCGTGGACACGATGACAGATCGCCCCCATGACCAACTCCGTCCGGTGAGTGTGGAGCTCGGTTTCACCTCGGCGACACCGGGCTCGGTGCTGATATCGATGGGGAGCACACGCGTCCTGTGCACCGCGTCCATCGAAGCGGAGGTGCCACGCTGGATGCGTGACTCCGACCGCGGTTGGGTCACGGCCGAATACGCCATGCTCCCCGGATCTTCCAGCGAACGGGTTCGACGTGACCATGTGTCTGGTGGTCGGGCCAAAGAGATCTCCCGGCTGATCGGGAGGGCACTACGCGCCTCGGTGAACCTCAAAGCGATGGGGGCGGTCATGGCCCGCGTCGACTGCGACGTGATCGAGGCCGACGGCGGTACCCGCACTGCGGCGGTCACCGGTGCCTGGATCGCACTCAGCCATGCCCTCGATGATGCGGTGTCGCGAGAGATCGTCTCGGCAAGCCCGATAGTCGACGAGGTGGCGGCGGTGTCGGTGGGCATCGTCGACGGGGAGAAGGTGCTCGATCTCGACTACGAAAAAGATGTTCGCGCCGAGGTCGATCTCAACGTCGTCATGAGCGGCCGGGGTCTGCTTGTCGAGGTGCAGGGCACGGCGGAGGGCTCTCCTTTCACCAGGGAGGACCTGAACGAGATGCTCGATCTGGCAGCTGTCGGGATCTCCGAGCTCCACGACTTGCAGCGCAGGGCGGTGGCCGGGTGATCCCGCGGCTCGTGATCGCATCCAAGAACACCGACAAGATCGCAGAGATCGAAGAGATCCTCGCCCATGCCGGCCTCGCCCAGGAGATTGTGACCGGTCTGGATTGGGAGGACGTCGAGGAGACCGGGAACACCTTGGAGGAGAACGCGCTGCTCAAGGCACGTGGTGTCTTCGAGGCGACCGGGCTCCCGGTGATCGCCGACGACACCGGCTTGGAGGTCGATGCCCTCGGCGGTGCCCCCGGAGTGCACACGGCGAGATTCGCCGGGAGCGGCGCCAGGTATGAGGACAATGTCGCCAAGATGCTCGACGTCATGCGTGGGGTGGAGGACCGGTCGGCCAGGTTTCGTTCGGTGGTCGCGCTTCTCTTCCCTGATGGGGTCGAAATCGTGGCCCATGGTGCGATCGATGGGGTGATCGCGCACGAGGCGAGGGGAAGTGTCGGCTTCGGTTACGACCCGATCTTCGAGGTCGAAGGGAGGACGTTCGGCGAGATGTCGGCCGGCGAGAAGAACGGCTTGTCGCACAGAGCCAGGGCGCTGCGCGCCCTCGTCGAGTCTTTGGGGATTTGAGCGCCCGCGTCGTCATCGTTGGAGGCGGGTTCGCCGGGATCAACGCTGCCAGGGCACTCGCGCGGGCAGACGTCGACATCACGATCATCGACCGCCGCAACTTCCATCTGTTCCAGCCGCTTCTCTATCAGGTGGCCATGGCCGCCCTCAACCCATCCGACATCGCCTACCCGATCCGCTCGATCTTCAAAGGCCAGCGAAACGTCCGATCGGTCCTGATGGCGGAGGTCGACGGGGTAGATCTCGATGACCGCACGGTGAGTGCCGACGGGCGAGTGGTCCCGTACGACTTCCTCGTGGTCGCCGCTGGCGCCACCCATTCCTATTTCGGCCACGACGAGTGGGAGGAGTTGGCTCCGGGGTTGAAGACTGTCGAAGATGCATTGACGATGAGGGCCCGGGTCCTGAGAGCATTCGAGCGTGCCGAAGCCGAGCCCGATGAGACCGATCGCTGGCTCACGTTCGTCGTGGTCGGCGCCGGCCCTACCGGCGTGGAACTTGCAGGTGCCTTGCAGGAGATCGCCGTCCATGCCCTGGGCCAGGAGTTCGATCGTGTCGAT
>JBAPYG010000561.1:0-4884 GCA_049284615.1 Acidimicrobiia bacterium | reverse complement strand
GCCCAGGACCGGCCGCCATTGTGAGCCCCACCCCGAACTTCACACCGACGAGAGTGGCCTCGGAGATGTTCTCGATCAGGGCACTGAGGCGAAGAGCCCGCGCGATGAGCAGTATCAACCCCACCATGACCGTCAGTGTCGCCAGGTCGCCTGCCGGGTCGTCACCGGCGGCGACCCCGGCGGCCACCAAGGTCGAGCCTGTGAGGACCGCCACCGTCGATGTCGTGCCCACCGACAGCGTCCTCGAACCACCGAGGAAGGCGTAGACCAGCATCGGGACCATGCACGTGTAGAGCCCCACCTCGACGGGCAGGTCGGCGATGGTGGCATATGCCATGGCCTGGGGTATCACCACGGCGCCGGCGGCGATGCTCCCGAGGATGTCGCGGGACAGCCAGGATCTGTGGTAGTCGCCCAGTCAGTCGATGGCGGGGACGAGGCTCCGCAGACCCGTGCCTGGGCCCGATGGCGTCGAAGTCATGGCCGCGTTCGGCTCAGGCGGCCGCCGGCCCCGGAGCGGCCTTCTTGCCGATCTCGGCGGCGAGGGGGAGGAGCACGGCCGCCATGAGCACGGCCCCGATCATGACGATGACGAGCACCTCGGTCTGGCTGGCGAAGCTGGTGGTGGCTATGAGCAGGGATGCCGACACATTGCGTTGGGTGGTCCCGAAGGCCGTGACCCAGCGCTGGCCACGGTCACTTCCGCCCAGGAAGTACCCGGCGGCCAGACAGACGGCCATGAATAGCACGACGGCCAGGAACGCGTCGGTGCCAAAGGAATCGATCAACTGAGGCAGACCTAACACCAGGGCGATCACGACCGCAAGGGCGAGAGCGACGGTCGAGATCTGGTTGAGATGAGGGGCCAGCTTGGCCGACTCCTCATATCGCGCCCTGACGATCAAGGCCATGGCCAATGGCAGCAGCATGCCGAACAAGAGTGGCTTGGCGATGTCCCAGGCTGAGACGGAGACACCTTGGACGAGTGGCACCAGGACGAGGGGGATGTAGAAGACCGTCACCACCATGAGCAGGACCATCAGGCCAACCGAATAGGCCACGTCGCCCTTGGCCAACTGGGCCAGCTTGGGGAGGAAAGGAGCCCCAGCGGCGGTGCCGAGCAGCAGCAGCCCCAACTGCAGGGAGCTGTCCAAGCCGAGCAGCTCTGAGATGCCCCAGGCGGCAACCGGTGCGATGACGAAATTGGCGATCAGGCCCATCGTCACTAGACGGAGGTTGGTGAGTGGCTCCATGATCTGTCTGACCGTGAGGGAGAGCCCCAGGCCCACCATCGAGGCGAGCACGAACGTGATGATGGCAACATTGGCGAGGTCGACGAGGATCTCTGACATGACCGTCGGAAGCTAACAGCCGAAAGCGCCTGGTCGCCGACCCGCGATGCTCCGTACCTAGAGTCTCGCATCGACCATGAGCGACGGAGCACCACCCAAGAACGAGACGGGTGGGCTGAGAAGCGGGATCGTCTCCGGATTCGCCACCGGTTTGTTCTCGATACCCGAGGGCATGGCCTACGCCCAGTTGGCCGGGGTCAATCCCGTGTACGGGTTGTACTCAGGGATGGTCGGGACGCTGGTCGCCTCGTTGACCACCGGCACGATCCTCATGATCTCCACGTTGACCAGTGCCATCGCCCTCACCACGGGGAGCATCCTCGACTCGGCCAATCTGAGTAGCAGCGACGTCCCGGGAGCCCTGTTCACCCTGACCCTGCTCGCCGGGGCGGTGATGTTGGCAATGGGCCTCCTGCGGATGGGGGGTCTGGTCGACTTCGTCTCCAACGCGGTCATGACCGGTTTCGTGCTGGGGGCGTCGCTCCTCATCCTCATCGGGGAGCTGGGGGACTTCGCGGGTTATGACCCGACCGGAGCGAACAAGCTCGCAGAAGTGGGCAACTGGTTCGCAAACATCGCGAGTTGGGACATCCCGACGGTGGTGGTCGGGTCTCTCACCGTAATCCTGGTTCTGCTCCTGAAGGCCTTCGGGCCCACCGAGCGCTCGGCCACCGTGCTCGCATTGGTTGCGATGACGGTGCTCGTGGCCATCTGGGACCCCCCTTCCGTCGCCCTCGTCATGAGTATCTCAGAGATCCCGAACAGCCTTCCGGCGCCGATGATGCCCGACTTCTCCCTCATACCCGAGTTGGCGGCCGGGTCGGTGTCGATCGCCCTGGTCGCCCTGGTCCAGGGTGCCGGCATCAGCACCGCCTACCCCAATCCCGGCGGCAAGGCCTCATCGCAGAGCCGTGACTTCATCGGCGAAGGTCTGGGCAACGTGGCCGGGGCGTTCTTCCAGTCGATGCCCACCGGCGGCTCGTTGTCGCGCACCGGGATATCGGTGGGCGCGGGAGCCACGTCACGCTGGGGCGGGATCTTCGCCGCGTTGTGGCTGGGGCTCCTGGTGCTCCTGTTCGGGAGTCTGGCCGAGCTCGTCCCGCTGGCCGTCATCTCCGGGCTCCTGTTCGTGATCGCCGGTGAGCTGATCATGAAGCGTGTCCCCAGTGTCGTCCTGGTGTTCAAGACCTCGCTCGCCTCCTCCGTCGCATTGCTGGCCACCTTCGTCGGGGCATTGTTCATCCCGCTGCAGTGGACGATCTTCATCGGTGCCGGTCTGTCACTCCTCACCTATCTCGATCATGTGCACAAGACCGTCGCCTCCAGCGGGATGATCCACACCGACGACGGGCATTGGAAGGAGGTTCCCATCCCGGAGAGCCTCGTCTCCAACGAGGTCACCGTGGTCGCATACAGGGGATCGGGCTTCTTCGCCGAGCTACCGCCTCTGCGGCAGCTCATTCCGTCCGCAGACGGTGCCCAAGGTGCCGTGCTCATCTTGCGGGTCCACTCGGTGGAGGCGATGAACAGCACGTTCCAGACCCTTCTCGAACGGCTGATCGAGGAGCTCCACGAAGGTGGCAACCATCTCATCCTCGAAGGTGTTCACCCCGAGGCCATCGTCACCATGGAGCGCACCGGCACCATCGAGGTCATCGGTCGGGAGAACGTGATACCTCCCGGGGAGTATCTCGCCGAGGGGTTGGAGAAGGCCTGGGAGCGAGCCCAGGTGCTGGTGGGGTCGCATGCGGACCGCCCTGAGTGACGTCTGAGACGAAGGCCGACCCCGTCGACCTGCCGGCCGGCGGATACCGCACCGTCATCGTCCAAGCGACACTCTCGGGATGTTCACGGGTGCCCTGCAGGTACCGGGTCTCGTGGTGATGATCGCCATAACGGTCGGGTTCCGGGCCGCAGGCGTCCTCGGAGCGATCTTGGCGGTGCCGGTGGTGGCCTCGGTGAGGGTGCTCACCCGCTATGCGTGGTGGAAGGTGACCGGGGTCGACCTGGCGACCAGGGCCACCGTCGACACGTCGCGATGGCCGGCACGGTCGCAATCGGACCGTGGCGGCCATCGGGATCTATGCGAGCAGTTTCGCCTTCTGCGTCTCGAACTCGGTCTCGGTGAGGACACCGCGGTCCTTGAGGCCACTGAGACGCTCCAACTCGTCGGCAACACCGGCCGACGACCCTGCCGCGTCACGGATGTACTCGCGCTGGGCCTGGTCCATCTCGACGGCCGTGGCGACCTCCCGCTTCGCCATGTTCCCGCCCTGGGCGATCAGATAGACCAGCACGCCGAGGAAGGGGAGGATGATCACGAAGATGACCCAGCCCGCCTTGGCCCAGCCCGACGAGTCCGACCGGAAGATGTCGGCGAACACGCGGAACAGCAACATGATCCAGATGATCCAGATGAATGCGTAGAGCATCAGCCAGAAGAAGTCGAGAAATGAGTCCATTCGATTCCTTTCGATTTGGCCGGCGAAACCTATCACCGACCCCGGCGCGGTGATGTTTCCCGCCGCGGGCGTGACTACATCCGGAACACGCCGAAGCGATCGGTTCCCTGGACGGGGGCGGAGTGGATGGCCGACAGGGCGATGCCGAGGACGGTCCTCGTGTCCCTGGGGTCGATGAGCCCGTCGTCCCGCACCCGGGCAGTGGAGAAGTACGCCTGTTCCGACTCTTCCATCATGCGAGTCAGGTCCGCGTTGCGCTCGGCGTCGGCCGTCTCGTCGAAGTCGAGGCCCCGGGACTCAGCAGATTGGCGGGCGACGATGGACATCACACCGGCGAGCTGCTTGGCGCCCATCACTGCCACCTTGTGGTTCGGGTACCCGAACACGAATCGGGGCTCGTATGCCCGACCGGACATGCCGTAGTTCCCGGCCCCGTAGGAGACCCCGGCCATCAGGGAGATGTGGGGCACCTCGGAGTTGGCCACCGCATTGATCATCTTTGCGCCGTCCTTGATGATCCCCCCCTGCTCGTAATCCTTGCCCACCATGTATCCGGTGGTGTTGTGGATGAACAGGATCGGGGTGTCATACCGGTTGCACAGCTGGATGAACTCGGTGGTCTTCTTGGCTTCTTCGCTGAAGATCACACCCTGCTGATTGGCGATCACGCCTATCGGGTAGCCGTGCAGCGATCCCCACCCGTTGAGGATCGAAGTGCCGTAGACCGCCTTGTACTCCTCGAATCGCGACCCGTCGAGAGTGCGGGCCAGGATCTCCCGCATGTCGAAGGGGACGCGGAGGTCGGTGGGGATGACGCCCAGGATCTCATCCCCGTCGTAGATGGGGTCGTCCACCGCCTTGGTGGGGCCGTATCCGTGTTTCCGCCAGTTGAAGTGGGACACGATGTCGCGGCCCATGCGAATCGCCTCATGCTCGTCGTCGGCGAAGTAGTCGCTGAGACCCGAGACCCTGGAGTGCATCTCGGCGCCACCCAGCTCCTCGTCGGTCGACTCCTCGCCGGTGGCCATCTTGACCAGTGGGGGGCCACCGAGGAACACCTTGGCCTGCTC
>JBAPYG010000560.1:0-1652 GCA_049284615.1 Acidimicrobiia bacterium | reverse complement strand
AGATGGGGTCGCGCTGAGCCAGCAGCGTGATCCCGGTGCCGAGCCTGAGGTGCGTGGTCACCGAGGCGGCATAGGCGAGAGCGATGAACTGGTCGTGTGTGTGCCAGTAGTGCTCGGGAAGGAGGGGCGCCCCCTCCCGTCCTCCCCACGGGGTTGCCCGGGACACGGGGATGTGAGAGTGCTCGGGAAACCAGAGCGATTCGAAGCCACGTTTCTCCACCTCGCGGGCCAGTTCATCGGGGCGAATTGCCGTATCGGTCGGGAACATGAAGACTCCGTACCTCATCGGGACACGGTATCGGAATGAATCTGAAGCAACGCATCCTCGCCGAGATCGCTGCGGGTGGCCCGATGCCTTTCGAGCGGTTCATGGAGATGGCGCTCTACGACGCCGAAGGCTTCTTCGGCGGCGACCGGTTGCGTTCCGACAAGGGTGGTGACTTCCTGACGAGCCCGGAGGTGAGCCCGCTCTTCGGTGAGACCCTGGCCACATGGGTGCGTTCGGTGCACGCCCGCATCGGAGACCCATTTCAGGTCGTCGAAGTGGCTGCAGGCTCCGGCTCACTGCTCAGGCCCTTGCTGGCGGAGATGGATGTCGAGGCAATCGCGGTGGAGGTGTCTCCGGCCGCGCGTGCGGCACTATCCGGTTTGGCGGCGATCCGCGAACGGCTTCCCACCGAGATGCGTGGTGTCCTCATCGCCAACGAACTGCTGGACAACCTGCCGATGGCGCTGGCGCAGAGAGTGGATGGAGGGTGGCGGGAGCGTTGGGTCGGTGAGGACGACGGCGACCTGGTCTTCGTCGACGTGTCCCCCCGGGAGAGGGTCGTGGAGTGGCTTCATGCCTACGCGGGCCCGGTCGAGGACGGGGGCTGGGTGGAGGTCCAGCTGGAGGCGCGCGCTTGGCTGGCCGACTCGGTCTCCAGGTTGGGTGCAGGAGGGTTGTTGTTGTTCGACTACGGCGACCTGTCCGACAACCTGCTCCCCAGGCGAATCGATGGGACACTCCGAACCTATCGCGCCCATCATCTCGGCCCGCACCCGTTGGACGAGCCCGGCGAGACCGACATCACCGCCGATGTCAATTTCAGCGCCCTCGTCGATGTGGCCCCGAATTCCCGACTTCATCGACAGGACGATTTCCTGGCCGGTCTTGGTCTCCGCGAGCGACTGTCGGCGCTGAGAAGGCTGGAGCTGGAGGCGGCGCGAGTCGGGAACGAAGCGGAGAGGCTGGCCCTGCGCACCACCAAGACGGAGGTGGAGACTCTCCTCCACCCGCGCGGTCTCGGCGACTTCCGCGTCCTCGAGATCACCGTTCCCTGAAACCGCCAGGTCCTGCGTAACGTCTGATCACACATGATCAAGTCGACAGGCGTCGTGTTCGTGTTGGTGACCGCTCTGGCCGCATGTGGCGGGGGCGCCAGCCCTTCGACGACCGCGGCCGACCTCGGGTCGACGACGACCGCCACCTCGGTGCCGACCGGTCCAGGGCCAGGAGTGCCCCCGAGCATCCTGGTTGCTTTGGTCGACGATGCGTCGCGGCGTCTCGGTATCGATGTGGGCGCAGTCGAAGTCTTGTC
Organism: Acidimicrobiia bacterium; assembly: GCA_049284615.1. GTDB lineage: Bacteria > Actinomycetota > Acidimicrobiia > Spongiisociales > ZC4RG35 > JANQRA01. The sequence goes on along the minus strand of JBAPYG010000560.1, from coordinate 72 downwards.
TTCGGAATCGGTCACCTGGAGCGACGGCTCCCTGGGTTGCCCGGAACCGGGAATGTTCTACACCCAGGCCCT
>JBAPYG010000559.1:0-3169 GCA_049284615.1 Acidimicrobiia bacterium | reverse complement strand
CGACCCCGGTCTATCTGGCGATGGGCAACCACGAAGATGAGGAAGGGTGGAATCTCGACGACTGCGCCGGCACTGCCTGTTTCAGCACCGGCCATGCCAACATCGAAGGCAGGAAGCTGTACTTTCCGACACCGAGCCCCGACGACGCACCCTTCTACACCGCCAACACCGATCCTCTCGATCGAGAGCTGGAGAGGGCGCCTGACCAATATCGGGAGGACTACTACGCCTTCGAATGGGGTGATGCCTTGTTCGTGGTGCTCGACCCGTTCCAATACACCATGGAGAAGCCGTACTCAGGCGGCCCTGGTGAGGGCAGCGATGACGCCTTCACCGGTGATCAATGGAGTTGGACCCTCGGGATCCAGCAGTATCTCTGGCTGAAGGACATCCTCGAGAACAGCGATTCACCCTTCAAGTTCGTGATGTCGCATCACGTCGTCGGGGGTCAGACCGCCTCGGCGGGCATCGGCGCCGGGTACGTCCGCGGTGGGGCGACGGCGGCCGACTACTTCGTATGGGGTGGTGACAACGCCAACGGCAGCGACGGCTGGGCGACCAATCGGCCGGCCGCTCAGGGGTGGGACGAGCCGATCCATCAAATGATGGTCGACGCCGAGGTGACTGCCTACTTCCACGGTCACGACCATCAATACGCCTACGAAGAGGTGACCGGGACGATGACCGGCGGCGGCCAGCACACCATCGTGTACATGGAGGTCCCCTCGCCAGGTATGAGTGGGTCTGGATTCGGCGGCATCTATACCAATGACCCGCCGGAATTCGTCAACATCGGAAACTCGGGGCACCTTCGCGTGGAGGTCGATCCTGGGGATGGGGAGGCCACGGCACAGTACGTTCGCTCCGAGGCCGGGGGGACGGGGCTCAGCGGCACCGTGTCGCACACTTGGGTCGCCGACGCCGGCAGTGGAAACACCGGCGGTGGCAACAACGCTCCGGTGGCCGGCAACGACACGGCACAGGTCGTCGAGAACGGAAGCGTCATCATCGACGTGCTCGACAACGACAACGACGGTGGCGATGGGCCTGGCGCGCTGAGCGTCGTCTCGGTCTCCAACCCGCCAAACGGGAGCGCTACCAACAACGGGGACGAGGTCACATACGAGCCGGACAGCGACTACTGCGGCCCCGACTCATTCACTTATACGGTCTCCGACGGGGAAGACACGGACATCGCGACAGTCAACGTCACGGTGAACTGCGCCGGCAACACCCCACCACAGGCACTCGATGACGACGCGACGGTGCCGGGCGGTGGGTTCGGCGATATCGACGTGTTGTCCAATGACACCGACGGTGATGGGGACACCTTGACGATCACTTCCGCGACGAACCCGCCCCACGGCACAGCCGTCAACAACGTCTCCTACGTCACCTACACGCCGGACAACGTCTACTGCGGGCCCGACTCGTTCACATACGACATCACGGACGGGAATGGTGGCAGCGACAGTGCTGTCGTGAATGTGACCGTCGATTGTGATGTCGAGAACCACGCTCCCACGGCAAATGGAGCGTCGGTCACAATGGCTCCAAACACGTCGAAATCGATCGTCCTCACCGGTTTCGATGCAGACGGGGACCCTTTGACCTATTCGATCGTGAACGGCCCCTCCCACGGCGACCTCACTGGTTCGGGAGCCAGTCGCACGTACACACCTGACAGTGGATTCACCGGAGCGGACAGCTTCACGTTCCGCATCCACGATGGAACCGTGTTCTCCAACACGGCGACCGTCTCGATCAAGATCAGTGACGTTGGCGTGCCGTCAGGCGGAACCTTCGCCGACGACAACGGCAACACCCACGAGGGCAACATCGAGGCGATCGCAGCAGCCGGGATCACGAAAGGATGCAACCCGCCAACCAACGACCGGTATTGCCCGTCGGACGACGTCAGTCGCGGAGAGATGGCTGCGTTCATCGTGAGGGCTTTGGGTCTGTCCGATGATGGTGGCAAGGACTGGTTCGTCGATGACAACGGGACCACGTTCGAGAACGACATCAACAGGTTGGCTGCTGCGGGTGTGACCCGTGGTTGTAACCCGCCAACGAATAACCGGTACTGCCCGACCGACTCGGTCACGCGAGGAGCGATGGCCGCATTCCTGGTCAGGGCTCTCGGTCTCTCCGACGATGGCGGCAAGGACTGGTTCATCGACGACAACGGGACAACGTTCGAGAACGACATCAACAAGTTGGCGGCGGCGGGGGTCACCAAAGGCTGCAATCCACCGGCCAACGACCGCTACTGCGCGGGCGACCCGGTGAAGCGAGACCAGATGGCCTCGTTCCTGGCGAGAGCGCTCGGTCTGGAGCCGATAGTCCCACCCGAAGGATGACGTGCAGTGCGGGCAGGCGTGTTTAAGGAGCCCTAGGGTGGGTACCAGGCATGGTGTGGGCCGTACGACCCATTTCTCGTGCCGAAGGGTGACAGGTGGTTAGGTTCCCGACAGACTCAAGACCAACAGAGCGATTCAGCAATAGAAGGGGCGGAGCGTGAACTCCAGTTCGATACGCGTCAGTCAGGGGCGTTTCCTATCAGGTTTCCTGGCAGTGGTCATGTTGGCCTTCCTGATTCCGATCCAGACGGCACAGGCGGCACCAGGAGATTTCGAATACCGGGTGAACGCGGGGGGACCCGATCTCACCACTCCCGACCCCGACATCCTCGGGCTCACCACCGGCGATCTCACGGTGATCTCTGGTCTGACGGTCACAGGAGGCCCCGGACAGAACACGACGACCAACACGATCGAACTGTCGGGTGTCGATCCTGACCTTCCGGAGGCGCTGTTCCAGACGGTGCTGACGACTTCGACCGAGGCCGGCTTTGCCTTCACAGTGCCCAACGGGGTCTACGAGGTTCGCCTCCATTTCGCCGAGCACTTCTTCACCAGTGCCGGGTCACGTGAGTTCGATGTCGAGCTCGAAGACGATCTGGTCCTCGACAACTACGACGCCTTCGTCGCCGCCGGCGGTCAGAACATCGCCACCACCGAGACCTTCGAAGTAGGTGTCTCCGATGGAGTGCTCAACGTGGACCTGATCGCCGACGTGAGTGTGGCGGCCATTCGCGGGATCGAGATCGTCGAAGCGGAAGACACCACGCCACCGGTGATCTCACTCAACGGCGATGCCACCATGG
>JBAPYG010000558.1:0-13401 GCA_049284615.1 Acidimicrobiia bacterium | reverse complement strand
CTCCACCACAACGTCGACACATCACGCCCGGTTCCTGAGGGGTCTGTCGCCCCGTTGCGCCTACTCCTCGGGCGCCCAGCCCCCGTTCTTCACATAGGCCCGAACCAGACTCTGCGGGTGATCGGAGACGATCCGCTGCGCCTCCAGATCGGCTTCGCTCTGGAGGTCCGGGCCGCATTGGCGAGTTTCCTCCCGCCACTCTGCGACGTACTCGTCGACCTTCTTCTTGTCGGCGATCATGGCGGCGCGGTCGATCGCGACCATGAAGCGCTCGGGTAGGGCGGCCGCAGCCCGCTCCCGCCCTGCTGTTGCCCGCACCTGCGCCGGGATGTCACGCCAGTAGATGACGGTGAGCCGGGGCGTCGTGTCTCTGCGCGCCACTCACTGGCCCCCCGTCGAGGACAGCGATCGTCTGCTCGTCGCGGCCGTGCCCGTCAAAAGAGCCCGACCACGTTGCCGTCGTCGTCGACGTCGACCTTCATGTATGCCGGATTCGCCCCGAGACCGGGCATGGTCCGCATCTCACCGAGCAGGGGGTAGATGAAGCCGGCCCCCACCGAGGCACGAACCTCCCGGACCGGGACCGTGAACCCCTTGGGCGCCCCCTTCAGGGCAGGGTCGTGACTTATCGAGAGGTGGGTCTTGGCCATGCATATCGGGAGGTATCCGAATCCGGCGTGCTCGAAGTCTGCGATCTGGGCATCGGCGGTGGCCGAGTACTCCACATCCGCCGCTCCGTACACCTTGGTGGCGATGGCCTCGATCTTCTCCTTGATCGAACGATCGAGTGGGTACAGATAGTCGAACTGGCTGGGCTCCTCGCAGGCCTTCGCCACCGCCTCCGCCAGGTCGCGGGCGCCCTCCCCGCCATGGGCGTGATGATCGGTCGAAACTGCGTCGACCGCACCCGCACTCAAGGCCATCTCCTTGATTAGGTCGTGCTCACGGTTGGTGTCGGTGGGGAACTTGTTGATTGCCACCACCACCGGTACCCCGAAGGAGCGTGCCGTGGCGATGTGGGCTTCCAGGTTGGCCATCCCGGCACGCAACAGGGGGAGGTTCTCTTCGGTGTAGGCCGAGTCGAGCGGTCGCCCGGCGATGACCTTCGGTCCGCCACCATGGGTCTTGAGGGCGCGCACCGTGGCGACCATCACCACACAATCCGGCTTCAGACCCGAGACCCGGCATTTGATGTCGAAGAACTTCTCCATGCCCATGTCTGCCCCGAACCCCGACTCGGTCACCACGTAGTCGCCGAGGTGGAGAGCCACCCTGTCGGCGAGGATGGAGGAGTTCCCATGGGCGATGTTGGCGAACGGCCCGGCATGGACGAAGGCCGCCTGACCTTCGAGGGTCTGCATGAGGGTGGGGTGCAGGGTGTCCTTCATCAGCACTGCCACCGCTCCAGCGACACCGAGGTCTTCGAGGGTTATCGGCTTTCCGTCCTTGGCGGAGCCGACCACGACGCGGGCGCAGCGATCCCGAAGGTTGCGTAACGCAGAGGCGTAGTTGTCGCCGTCGGCGAGTGCCAGGATCGCCATCAACTCGCTGGCGACGGTGATGTCGTATCCCGACTCACGGGGTCGGCCATCTGCCGCGCCACCCAGGCCGAGGACGACATTGCGCAGGGCCCGATCGTTGACGTCGACCACCCGGCGCCAGCTGATCTTGCTCGGGTCGATGTTGAGCCGGTCCAGCCCGAGCTCGGCGAGTCGCTCGGTGGTCAGACGACCTTCGTGGTACCAACGGGCGTCGATGGCGGCGGCGACGAGGTTGTGAGCCACGGTGATGGCGTGGATGTCACCGGTGAGGTGCAGGTTGAACTCGTCCATCGGCACAACCTGGCTGTATCCGCCGCCGGCGGCACCTCCCTTGATGCCGAAGGTGGGGCCCATGCTGGGCTGACGGATGCAGGCGATCGACTTGTGGCCGAGTGCACCGAGACCCTGGACGAGCCCGATGGTCGTGGTGGTCTTCCCCTCACCCAGTGGCGTCGGGGTGATCGCCGTGACGTCGACGTACTTCCCCTTCGGGTTCCCCCCGATTCGCTTCAGACTGTCCAGGTGGACCTTGGCCTTGGTCGATCCGTAAGGGATCACTTCGGAGTCTTCGAGACCGAGTTTGGCCGCCACCTCCGTGATCGGCTGCAGCTTGGCCGCGTAGGCGATCTCGAGATCGCTGGGAAATGGTTGGACGGGGCTCACCGGGAACTCCTCACCTGTGGTGTGCTACTTGATGGTACATGTGCCGCGTGACGGCACGGGGGCGGGAGTGGTGTGGCGTGGCTCATCGGTCCTCCTCCTCGGCGTGCAGCTTCGCCGTCGGACAGTTAGCTTCGATGGTGAGCGTCTTGAGGAGCCAGCGTGAAGGATGAGTATCGGGCCGTCATCATCGGTGGTGGCGTGGTCGGCGCCAGTGTGGCGTATCACCTGACCAAGCTGGGCTGGAGCGACGTCGCCATCCTGGAGCGCTCTGTCCTCACCGCAGGGTCGAGCTGGCATGCCGCCGGTGGCATCCATGCCCTGAATGCCGACCCGAACATGTCAGCGCTGCAGACCTACACGATCGACTTGTTGAGCGAGGTCTCCGCCGAGTCCGGCCACGACATCGGATTGCACATGACCGGTGGGATATCGGTGGCCTCTGCGCCCGAGCGATGGGAGTGGCTGCAGGCGACGTATCGGGTCTATCAAACGATGGGCATCGACGACTGTTGGTTGATGACCCCCGACGAGATCGCCGAGAAGTGCCCCATCATCAGCATCGACGGGGTTCTGGGTGGGCTGTGGGCCGATCGCGAGGGCTACATCGACCCGTCCGCCGTGGTTCACTCCTATGCCAGGGCCGCCCGACAGCGAGGCGCGGAGGTGATCGAGCACAATCGGGTCGTCGCGCTCGAACAGCGGCCCGACTCGTCCTGGGACGTGATCACCGAGCACGGGACGATCCACGCCGAGCACGTCGTCAACGCGGCCGGGCTCTGGGCCAAGCAGGTCGCCCGCATGGTGGGTTGGGAGGCACCGGTCTCGCCTCTGGCCCACCACTACCTCATCACCGAGGAGATCCCCGAGATCGAGGCTCTCGACCTTGAGATCCCGATGATGATCGACCTCGAGGGCTTCACCTACATGCGTCAGGAGCGCAATGGCCTCCTCGTCGGCATCTACGAGATCGACCACAAGCATTGGAACCCGGATGGCGCCCCCTGGGACTTCGGCGTCGAGCTGCTGGCCCCCGAGCCAGATCGGATCGAGAACGAGATCTCGATGGCCATGACCCGATACCCGGTCCTGGAGAGGACAGGCATCGAGCGATGGGTCAACGGCGCCTTCACGTTCTCGCCCGACGGCAACCCCCTCGTCGGGCCCGTCCCCGGCGTACGGAACTACTGGTCGGCGTGTGCGGTCATGGCCGGCTTTCTCCAGGGGGGAGGGGTCGGCAAGTCGTTGTCCGAGTGGATGGTCGAGGGGGAGCCCGAGGAAGACCCGTTCGCCATGGATGTGGCCCGTTTCGGCGACTACGCCGGGAACCGCCGGTACATCGAGGAGAAGACCGGCCAGTTCTACTCCCGTCGTTTCGTCATGACGTATCCCAACGAGCAACTGTGGGAAGCCCGGCCGCTGCGGACGTCGCCCGCCTACGACGCCATGACCGCTGCCGGCGCCCACTGGGGTGAGATGTATGGGCTCGAGGTCCCGATCTATTTCGCGCCCACCGGGTTCGAAGAGACCCCCACGCTGAAACGGTCGAACGTCTTCGAGATCGTGGGAGAGGAGTGTCGGCAGGTGCGATCCGGCGTCGGCATCATCGACATAACCGGGTTCTCGCGTTACGAGGTGAGCGGGCCAGGGGCCGACCGCTGGCTCGACCGCATGATGTCGGTGCAGCTCCCGGCCCACGGCCGGATCAAGCTGTCGCCCATGCTCGGCCACGATGGCCGGCTCAAAGGCGATCTCACCCTCCTCAACTGGGGCGACGGCACATGGTGGATCATGGGCTCCTACTACTTGCGGGCATGGCACATGCGTTGGTTCCACGACCACCTCGACGACGACGTCATGGTGCGGGACATCTCAGATGCCGTCGTCGGATTCGGTTTGAGCGGGCCCAGCTCACGGGAGCTGATGGAGCTGGTCACCCACGATGACGTCTCGAATGATGCGATGCGCTTCATGTCGTGTCGGGAGATGGACGTCGGCATGGTTCGGACTCGTGTGGGCCGGATCTCGGTCACCGGCGAGCTCGGCTACGAGCTGCACTGCTCGGCTGCCGACCACCGGTCGCTTCGTGACGCCCTCCTCGAGGCGGGGAGACAGGTAGATGCGGTGGAATACGGGTTCAACGCGATGGGCTCGTTGCGCATGGAGAAGAGCTTCGGGATCTGGTCGAAGGAGTTCCGTCAGGACTACACGCCTGCGATGACGGGGATGGACCGCTGGATCGACTGGTCGAAAGACTTCATCGGCGCCGAGGCTGCTCGCGCTGGGCGCGATGAAGACAGTCACGAGCTGGAGCTGGTGACCCTCGAGATCGACGCCGAAGACGCCGAGGGCTCCGAGTATGAGCCCATCTGGTCGGACGGGCACCGGGTCGGCTATGTGACCTCAGGTGAGTTCGGACACGTTGTCGGCAAGAGCCTGGCCATGGCCCTGATCGATCGGGCCCACGCCGGTGTGGGCACGGAGCTGACGACTCACGTCGTGGGTGTCGAGCGACCGGCCCGGGTCATCGCCCCCTCGCCCTACGACCCCAGTGGATCGGCGATGCGGGGCTAGGTCGCCCGACCGATTGAGTCTCAGGGCCATCGGGCCGATGTGTAGGAATGTCCTACCGTCCGAGGAAAAGCAGCGATGACCTGATCCGCGAGGCGAATAGTCGTCTTCGCGCCGGAAGTGACCTGCCAGCTCCATCCCCACCGCCAATCGAGCATCAATCGGCCCAACCGGGGGACCGACCGGTGCAGGAGCCGTCGTCAGCTCCTCACCCAGGAGAGGACAGACACAGATCGGCGATTCCGGAACCTGGGACCGCAGGGGCACTCGATGGATCGGCTGGTGGAGCCCGATGGGTCGGCTTGGCGATTCGCGTCGGCATCGGTCTCCTGATACTTGGGGGATGGAACTTGTTCACCGGTCTCGATGACGCCAGCCGGGGCGACGATGGGGAGATCGTGAGTGGTGGCGATCTGGACGTGATGACCCTCCAGGTCGGCGACTGCTTCAACGACCCCGATGATCTGGACGGACCGGTCTCCGATGTCGCGGCCGTGCCCTGCCACGAGGAGCACGACAACGAGGTGTTCCTCGTCCAGACCTTGGATGACTCGTTCGGCGATGCCTTTCCTGGTGTCGACGTGCTTGGTGAGCACGCCTACATCGGCTGCAGCGGTCCCTCGTTCGACTCCTATGTGGGCAGGTCCTACCTCGACTCGGTCCTGGAAGTGTTCTCATTCACCCCCACCGAGGACTCCTGGGCCGAAGGCGACCGAGAATTCGTTTGCGCCCTCTTCCGGCTCGATGGCGCGCCACTGGGCCGCTCTGCGAGTGGGAGCGGTCTCTGACGGGCTGGCCTACGTCAGACAGCCAAGATCCGGGAGACGAGCGATCTGCGGGGACTCTGCTTGGCTTGCCCGTTTCATGGTCGAAGCTGCGGGCCATTGGGCCGATACGAAGCACTTGACGGGGTGGGGTCGGTAGATGTATGATCGAACATATGTTCGACTCTCGTCTCACCGAGATCGAGCTCACGTCACAGCAGGTGGCCAGCGGGGAGAGCGAAGATCGCATTGCCTATCTGACGACTGTCGACGAGCTGTCGTCGGGATGGGCATCCGACGATCGTGAGACCCTTCCTGACCTCGAGTCCATGGTCCCCGGGGCGTTTCTGGCGGTGGTCTTGGAGTATGTCGACCGAGCCAAACTAAAAGGCTTCGATCTGGTGAATGTCCTGCGGGCAAGGGAGCGGATGGTGTCGCACCTTCAGGCCGCGTCGATCGGCGACTCGGTAGAGGTCTCACATGCCGCTCCGGGCCACAGCGAGTCCGAACCCGATCGGCTCGGAGAGGCCTTCGCTTATGCCGCCGACGAGATCCGCGCCGCCCTGACTCTGACCCGTCGAGCGGCCGAATATCGGTTGTCGTTCGCGTCCGACCTGTTGGAACGGCTCCCGCAGGTACACCTCATGCTTTCCGAAGGCCGTATCGAGCTCACCAAGGCTCGTGCGTTCTCCGACGGCACTGCTCATGTGCCCGACCAACTTGCCCGTACGGTCGTGGCCCGGCTGGCGGGTGCCGCCCCCAACCTGACTGCCGGTCAACTACGGCGTCGCATCCGGAGGCTGTGTGTCAGCGAGGATCCCGAAAGTGCTGCCAAACGGGAGAAGACCGCCCGCGAAGAGCGCAAGCTGGTCATCGAGCCCACCGTCGATGGCACTGCGGATCTTCACCTGCATGGCCTGCGTCTCGATGACGCGCGTGCCATCGGACGTCGGGTCAATGGCCACATGCTCTCACTCAAGAGAGAGGACCGGTCAGGTCGCACTCATGACCAACTCCGCGCCGACATCGTCCGCGACCTGCTCCTCGGAGACGACCCCACCGTAGGGGGACGAGGACTCGTCGACATTCACATACCGCTGTCCACTCTGGACGGAGGGTCGGATCCCGCCGAGATCGGCGGTCTGGGCACGGTGACAGCCGAGACGGCCCGCCAGATCGTGTGCGGGCAACCGAACGCAGATCATCAGATCACGCTCGTCGACGCGAACGGCAGCCCCACCCACATCTACACCCTGAGCCGTCGCGAGACCAAGAAGATCCGCAGCCACATGGAAGCCCTCCAACCCACTTGCAGTTTCCCGGGATGCATCGCCCCCGCCACCGACTGTGACTACGACCACATCCAGCCTTGGGTCAGGGGCGGCGAGACGTCGACCATCAACGGTGGGCCGAAGTGCGACCACGACCACGAGCTCAAAGACCACGGCTGGACCCACCGAAGGGCCGACCGTCAGGACATCTGGGTCAGCCCTCTTGGCCACACGTACGTGACCCAAGGTCAGTCCCCCTAGCCGAGAGCCGGCCTCGAACCGTTGAATTCAGGCTGTGCGCGGCATCGGCCCTCAGAAGTCGGTCTCGACCCCACCCTCGGCCCTCCGGCGCTCCACGAATTCCCGAAGCTCGGCACGCACCGCTTCAGCCATCGGTGGTTCCTCGTAGGTGGCCATGAACTCGTCGACCAGCTCGATCATCCTCGCCTTCGCCTCGGGCTTACCCGCCTCCTCCCAGGACTCGTAGTTGCGCCAGTCCGAGATGAGCGGCTTGTAGAAAGCGTCGCGGTACCTCTCCAATGTGTGGGCCGTCCCGAAGTAGTGCCCCCCGGGCCCCACATCGCGCACCGCTTCCAAGGCCAGACCACCTTCGGTGAAGTCGATCGGGTCCATGAACCTCTGCACCATGCCCACCAGGTCGGCGTCGAGGACCATCTTCTCGAAGGATGCCCGCAGACCGCCTTCCATCCACCCGATGGCATGGAGCACCATGTGGGCCCCGCCCATGATCGCCCCCCACAGTGAGAAAACCGACTCGTAGGCGGCCTGGGCGTCGAGTGCGTTGGCCGCATTCACCCCCGAGGACCGATAGGGGATGTCGTATCTCCTCGTCAGCTGTCCGGTGATCATCGCGGTCTGCATGAACTCCGGTGTGCCGAACGCGGGTGCCCCGCTCTGCATGTCGACGTTCGAGGTGAATCCGCCGTAGATGACCGGTGCGCCGGGACGCACGACCTGGGTGAAGGCGATGCCGGCCAAAGCCTCGGCGTTGTGCTGTGCGAGTGCGCCGGCGACGGTGACAGGCGCCATCGCCCCGGCCAGGGTGAAGGGGGTTATGACGATCACCTGGTTGCGTGAGCTGAACTCGATGATCCCCTGAAGCATCGGAGTGTCATACCGAAGTGGTGAGCTGGCGTTGATGACGCTGATGATCGAAGGCTCTCGCTGCAGGGTCTCGTCGTCGATCTGCCGGGCGATCTTGATCATCTCCAGCGCGTCGCGGTTGCGCTGGGCGCCCAGGCTGTAGGCGTGGATCACCCGGTCGGACAGTGTCAGCATGTCGTAGAGCGCGTCGAGATGACGAACCGAGGCGTGGATGTCGACGGGCTCGACCGGGTAGCCGCCCCACATGTGGACGGTGTTTATCGTTTGCCCGAGACGGAGCAGGTTCTGAAAGTCGGCTCGATTGCCAACACGGCGCCCTCCTGCCTCGTCACTCGTGTTCGGGGGGCTGGAGACCGCGGTGAAGGCGACCGAGTTTCCCCCCATGTGGAGGTTGCGCTCCGGGTTGCGGGCGTGGATGGTGAACTCCGATGGCGCCGTCGCGATCTTCTCCTCGATGAACTCGGCGTCGAAACGCACTCGCTCTGAGCCCGGGTCGACACGTGCGCCCGCCTCTTCGAGAAGACGTCGCGCCTCCGGGTCGAGGAAGTCCATCCCGATCTCGTCGAGGATCTGCAGAGATGTCTCATGGATGGCCTCGATCTCGTCTTCGCCGACGAGGTCGACGGGTGCAAAACGTCGCACGGGCTGGCGCCACGGCGCCTGATGTGGTCCCGGTGGTGGGCCGGCAACGTCGTTTCCACGTCGGCGGCGGCCCCGTCGTCTTCCCTCTTGTGCCGGCTCTCCTGTCATGGCCACCTTCTCGAGCGGATCGGAAGCTAACAGTGCGACGGGTGGTCCGCGGGTCGTAGGCTCCGTCTCCTCGTGACTAGGAGATCATCTTGACGAGAGGATTCGGTCTCGACGCCGGCGTGCCGCACGCGGTGGCGTTGGAAGTTGCCAGGCTGGCAGAGCAGAGTGGTTACGGCTCGTTTTGGGTGAATGGCAGCCCACACGATGCTGCGTTGGCGATCGTGGAGTCGGTACTCGACGAGACCGGGCTCGATGTGGGTGTCGGGGTCTTCCCCCTCCCGAAGATAGGTGCCGACCGACTCGTGGAGGAGACCAGGAACCGGTCGCTGCCCCAGACCCGGCTGTGGCTGGGTGTGGGGTCGGGGCGTCGACCGGGGGCGCTGGCCGAGGTGAGAGAAGCCGTCCGCGTGTTTCGTACCGAGCTCGACGTGCATGTCGTCACCGGGGCGGTTGGTCCCAAGATGATGGCCCTCGCCGGGGAGGTGGCCGACGCCGTCATCCTCACCTGGTCGTTCGTGGATGAGGTCCGTTCGGCGCGGACGATCCTCGAGAGGAGCGCCGCCGAGTCGGGCCGGGAGCCGCCACCGGTCATCTCTTTCATCCGCTGTGGGCTGCTGCCCCAGGCGGAGGATGCCGTGGAGAAGAGGGTCGAGGTGTACCAGGGCATCCCCCATTACCGGGCGGTCTTCGATAGGCACGGCGTCACGGCCCGGGACACCGTGGTCACCGGGGCCAATCGTCAGGAGCTCGTCGCAGGGATCGAGCGTGAAGAGGCCGTGCTCGACATGCCGGTCATCAGGGCCATCCCATCAGCGGACACGGTCGAAGCCCTGGGTGAGCTGGTCGTCGCCTGCGCTCCCTAGCCCCGCACCAACCCGAATTCGGCTCCTGCGTCGATGATCACGTCCTCGACGTAGCGACCGAACGATCGGGACGGGAGAATCAGATAGGACGGCGTCTCTTCGACGTCGTCGCGTACCAATTCGATGGTCACCCCGGCAAACAGAGTGCGTGCCGCGGCCGCATTGGGGAACATCCCGTCGCTCAGGTCCAGGGCGCAAACCATGTTGATCAGCCGGGCAGACGCCTCGCCCGTGAGGCGATACATCGCCCTGACGTGGGTCAGGTCCACCGTGAGCCCTTCGGGCCGGGCTCCTAGCACGGTCCACTCCCCGGGGCTGACCGACCAGACCAACTCGCCGGCCCTGCCGCGGGCAGTGCCTGCGGGCAGGTCGAAGCCCTCGAATGCCCTCCACTTCGTGGTGCTCGACTCGTCGATGAGTCTCGGGTCAGCCACGGGCCCGTTCCCCTCCCGGGTCGAAATGAGCGTGCTCGGCCATCACACACGCCCGAGCGTCGGAGCCGTCAGGCATGCGGATGATGAGGATCTGGCCCGGGTTGTCGAGCATCGGGTCGACCTGTGCCAGGCAGATCGAACGCCCCAATGTCGGGGACATGCGGCTGGAGGTGATGCGACCCCGGATCGCCCCCGAGTCGTCCACGATCTGACACGCCTCCAGTGGGACCAACCCTGGATCCTCCGTCTGGACGGCGACGAGATGGGGGTAGCCCCCCCGTTCTCTCTGCCATGTCAGCTCCGGCTTGCCGACGAAGTCGGCTTTGTCGAGCTTGAACGCCCAGTCGGCTCCCATCCCGAAGCCCTGGGAGAGGCCGTCGGTGTCCTGACCGACGATGAAGTGACCCTTCTCGAGACGAAGTACTCGCTGGGCCTCGACACCGAAGGGCCGCACTCCGAGGTCGGCCCCGGCATCGAGTAACGCCTCCCACACCCCCAGGCCATGACTCGACGGGACATGGATCTCGAACGACAGCTCACCGGTGAAGCCAATCCTCCAGACGAAGCAATCGTCGACCCCGGCGACGGTGCCCGTGCGCACTTCCATGTACCCGAATGCCGCTGGATCGAGGTCGATCCCGGTCAGCCTCGTCATCAGCTCTCGGGAGTTGGGCCCGGCCACGTTGATGCTCGCGTAGCCGTCGGTGACGGCCGTCACCTTCACGTCCCAGGTCGGGAAACCTGTCTGCAGCCACTCATCCAGCCAATTCCACACCATCCCCGCCCCACCGGAAGTGGTCGACATCATGTAGTGGTCCGGGGTGAGACGGCCGGTCACGCCGTCGTCGAAGATGACCCCGTCCTCCCCGCACATGATTCCGTAGCGAACCTTGCCCACCTCGAGCCTCGCCCACTTGTTGACGTACACGAACTCCAGCAATCTGGCGACGTCGGGCCCCCGCAGGTCGATCTTCCCTATCGGGCTCACGTCGATGATGCCGACTGCCTCGCGCACCGTGCGCACCTCGGCCACCGGGTCTCCATAGTGCTCAGGGCGGATCCACTGACCGGCCACCAGCGGGTGGGCACCATGGGACTCATGCCATCTCTGCAGTGGCGAGTACCGCACCGGCTCGTACCGGCGCCCGGCGAGGGTGCCGAGACGGATCGGGGCATATGGAGGTCGCCAGGTCGTGGTGGACGTCTCGAGGAGACCGGCACCGGTCGCCTCGCCGTGGATCGCCAGTGCGTTGACGGCTTCCACCTTTCCCTGCACGGGGCCCATTCCCACGGTCGTGTAGCGCTTGGCCAGCTCCATGGAGTCGTAGCCCTCCTTGGCCGCCGCGACCAGGTCCTTGGACGTGACATCCTCGGAGAAGTCGACGAACCCGTGTGTCGAGGAGCGAAACATCTCCGGGTGGGGCTCGTGTCCCAACTCGGGGATGTCGTGGGGCTTCTCGGTCGGGGGCTCCGTATCCTGGCCGGCCGGCGCCGCCATCTGCCATCTCGACTTGATCCGAAGTGCCCGCCGCGCCGCCTCGGCTCCGGTGGCCGACCCATGAGCCACCAGCTCCTGGAGAGAGCCGTCGCCCACGATCCCACCGGTTGCCATCACGTCGTCGGGTAGTGACGACGGGATGTATCGGGCCGAGCGTGGCTCGTAGACGGGGCGGTCGCCCGCCATGTTGAGCAGGGCAGTCGGTGAGGTCCAACCTGTCGCCGTGACCAACAGGTCGGCCTCGTGACGGTCGCCCCGAGAGTCGACCACCGACGACAGCGACCGCGTCCCGTCGGCTTTGTGGACTGTGATCCCGGCGCGGGCGTCGAGTACCGCGGCGATCTCGACCCCCACCGAGTCCAGGTCTTCGGCTGCGGCGTCCCCGGTCGGATTGGCGCTGACGACGACGGCGCGTTGGCCGGGGCTGGCCCCGTACAGGTTGATCAAGCGTCGAACGCCCGTGGAGAGCATCACCCCGGGGAGATCGTTGCCGGCGAAGACATACGGCCTCTCCAGCGTGCCCACCGCCACGACCAGTGTCTTCGCCCGAGCCTTGACGAGACGCTCGCTGGGCCCGCCCACGTCACGCTGCACGACGGCCACCCAATTGTGGTCATAGCGACCTGTGACCACGGCATCGGTCATGACCTCGATGGAGTCGAGAGCGGCCACCCGGTCGACCATCTCCGAGAGATCGGCGAGATGGCCCGGGCCGCTCCAGCGCAGATGACCGCCCAGGGCCGGCTCTTCCTCGGCGAGGAGGACCGTCGCACCCGCCTCGGCTGCGGCCAAGGCGGCCGCCATGCCGGCAGGGCCACCACCGGCGACCAGGACGTCGGGATGGGCGTGACGCTGGTCATATCGCTCCGGCCGCTGCTCGGCCGTCACCGTGCCGCCGGCGGCGAAGCGGCTCAGGACCTTCTGGTAGGCGGGCCACAACGGTCTCGGGGCCATGAATGTCTTGTAGTAGAAGCCGGGGGACAGGAAACGGCTCACCAGCCGGTTGGAGGCCTTGACGTCGAAGTCGAGTGTGGGCCATGCGTTCTGGGGCGTAACCACCATCCCGTCTTCGATGCGCCGATGGGCGGCGCGTACGTTGGGATCGGCGCCCACCTGCACCATCGCGTTGGGGTCGTGATAGGTCGCGGTCAGCAGCCCTCGTGGGCGGTGGTACTTGTAGGAGCGCCCGAGGACCATCTCACCGGCGGCCGTGAGAGCGGAGGCGATCGTGTCACCGGCGAACCCCTGGAAACTCTCTCGGTTCCATTCGAACGAGATGACCCGGGAACGGTCGATCACCTCCCCGGGTCGTGGCATGGCGCGGAAACCGGTCACTCGCCACCCCCGACGGCCGTGATGGCTCTGATCTCGTTGCTGGCGGTGTGACGCTCCAGCATCAGGTACCGCCTGCAACCGTGGAGATGGAACCAGCGCTCGGACACCCAATCGCTCCGGTTCGTCTTCATGTAGAGGTATCGGCGCCACTCGCCCGGGTCGGCTCTGGCCACGTCGGGGCGGGGCGCCCGCTCCCCCTGATAGGTGAACTCGTCGCTGTTACGTGGCCCACAGTGAGGGCAGAGGATGACCAGCATGCTCAGTGGCCGACGGCGGCCGCGCCTTTCTCGGCCGTCAACGAACCTCTCTCGAACCTGTCGAGGCCGAAGGGCTCTATCAGCTCGCCGGGTCGCCCGGTGGCGATCATCTCGGCGACGGACTCGCCGGCGACTGGGCCCGCCTTGAAGCCATATGTGCCCCAGCCGACATCGACATGGAACCCCTCCACCGGCGTGGGCCCGATGATCGGCCCGAAGTCGGGCGTCATGTCACACAGGCCGGCCCACTGTCGGAGCAGACGCATGTTCGCCAGGGCGGGCATCAGCTCGAGGACGTGCGAGGCGAGACCGGTGGTGAACTCGAGCGACCC
>JBAPYG010000557.1:0-1845 GCA_049284615.1 Acidimicrobiia bacterium | reverse complement strand
GGGACCGACTCCTTCAACCGCATGATCGCCGCCGACCCCGATTTCGATGCGGTGGCCACTCCAATGCGGGAGGGTGTGCTCATCGCGCGGAGGGTCGGCTGAAGACCGTCCTCATCGGTGGCGGGGGCCAGGTTGGGCGGCTCCTCCAACCGATCCTCGTCGAAGACGGCCACGAGGTAGCTGTTGCCGGCCGCACCTCCGATGTCCCAGTCGACCTGACCACCGGCGCCGGGCTCGCCACGGCAGTGGAGCACGCCGATGTGGTCGTGCTCCTGGCGTCCGACCCACGGGCGCCGGAGGCGACCGACGTCGCGGGCACTCGCAGGCTGCTGGATGTGCTCGAGGGACAGCACCTCGTCTATCTGTCCATCGTCGGAGTCGACCGGCACCCGCTCCCGTACTATCGGGCCAAGTACGAGGCGGAGATGATGATCTCCGATTCGGGGGCAGCCCACACGATCATGCGAGCCACGCAGTTCCACGGTTTCGTGGAGTGGAAGTTGCAGCGTTGGTGTCATCGATGGCTGGCCACCATCCCCGCCGGCTATGTCTATCAGCCGGTCGCCATCGAGGAGGTCGCCTCCGAGCTGGCCCGTCTGGCTACGGGGGAGCCGAAGGGTCGAGCCTCCGACTTCGGGGGGCCGGAAGTCCTCCCTATGGAGACGATGGCCCGCAGCTACATGACCGCCCGGGGCCGGGAGGCGCCGGTGCTCCGATATCCCGCGCCGGGCTCGGCCGCTGCCGGCTATCGACGCGGTCTGCATACCAACCCCGAGCGGGCGGTCGGATCGAAGACCTGGGCCTCATATCTGGAAGAGCGCTTCGACCGCTGATCGGTCTGGCTTACCGATCGACGTCCTCGGAATGGCGGTGACGACGACGAACCGTTTCGGGATCATCCATGCCGGAAGCGAGTCCGCCAGCATGTCACGGAGAGCCTCCGGGTCCGCGGTTCCCGAGAACGCACAGGCAACCATTCGACCCCACTCGTCATCCGGCACACCGACGACCACCGCCTCGTCGACACCGGGGAGGGCGCGCAGGGACGCCTCCACGCGCTCCGGGCTCACGTTCTCTCCCCCAGTGACGATGACGGTGTCCGCGCGGCCCAAGACGTGAAGGGCACCGTCGTCGTCGATCTCGCCCAGATCGTTGGTCACCAGCCAGGGGTCGGCACGATCCGGCTCGCCCACGTATCCCGCAGACACCTGTGCGCCCCGAACCGCTATGCGGCCGTCGGGCCCGACACGGAGATCGACACCGGGCAGCGGGTACGCCCTGCGCCTGATTGGCGTGCCGGGCAGGAGCGTCGCCACCTGACCGAATGTCTCGGTCATGCCATAGGTCGGCAAGGCCGGGAGCCCGGCCGCCACCGCATCTTCGAGAAGGCCGTCGGGAATCGGACCGCCACCGACCAACACCGCGCGCAGACCGTCGAACGGCCCGAACGGGATGAGACGTCGAAGCATGGTGGGAACCACCGAGACCATGGTGATGTCCGCCTTCATCGCAAGCGCGAATGTCTCGGGCTCGAAGTGGTCGAGCATGGTCACCGAGCCACCCGTGTACGCCTGTCTCACGACAATGGAGAGACCACCGACGTGGTGGAGCGGCATGGCCAACAACCACCTGTCCTCGGCGCCATGACCCAGATGCTGGGCCGACGCCCGCGCCGCCGCCTCCAGGTTCGCCCGGGACAGCCTCACTCCCTTGGGGGGGCCCGAGGTCCCCGAGGTGAACACGACCAGATCGGCAGCAGCGGGCTCGCTCATCTCCTGGCGGGGCCCGAGCACGGTCACGCCGCCACCGGCGACGCCGGCAAGCACCTCGAACACGTGCTCAGGC
>JBAPYG010000556.1:0-3163 GCA_049284615.1 Acidimicrobiia bacterium | reverse complement strand
ACCAGGTCACGGCGATGGTCTCCTCCGTCGAAGAGCGATTTGGTCGAATCGACGGGCTCGTCAACAACGCCGGAGTCATGCCGGAGAGCGCGGTGGTCGAGATGTCTCTCGAAGAGTGGAGACGTGTGATCGACATCGATCTCACCGGGGCTTTCCTGTGCAGTCGCGCCGTCCTTCCCGGCATGCTGGAGCGTGGGTCGGGGTCGATCGTGATGATCGCCTCACGACTGGGTCAGATCGGATTCGCCGGCGTGGCCCACTACGCGGCGGCCAAGGCCGGTCTGATGGCATTGGCGAAGTCGATGGCCAAGGAGGTGGGCCCCGGGGGGGTGCGGGTCAATTCGGTCGCTCCCGGCGTCACCATCACCGACATGACCACCGACGTCATGGAAGGTGAGGTGGGTCGGCGCCGGCTCGCCGAATTGCCCGCCGGGCGCTTTGCCACGGCTCCCGAGGTGGCCTCGAGTGTGGTCTTCCTGCTCAGCGATGCGGCCGCCCTCTATCACGGGCAGACTCTGGGGCCCAATGGTGGAGGTCACATGCCATGAGGAAGCAAACGCGATGAGACTGGTGAGTGCGGCCGAAGCGGTGCGTGCCGTCCCCAACGGGTCGACGGTGATCGTCGGTGGCTCGGGCGCCGGCCATGCCCTCCCCCAAATGTTCATCGACACCCTGGCCGAGGTATTCCGGTCCGAAGGCTCGCCCAGAGACCTGACCACGGTTCGCGTCGTCGGTATCGGTGACTTCGCCGATCGCGGCTTCTCGCAATTGGCCCTTCCCGGTCTCCAGAAGCGAACCATCGGGTCGAACATCGGCAACGAGCCCCGACTCGGTGAGTTGATCGAGAGCGGAGAGGTCGAGGCGTATTCTTTCCCCCAGGGCGTCATCTCCCAGCTCTGCCGTGAGATCGCCGCCGGGCGGCCGGGTCTCGTGACGGCCGTCGGCCTCGACACCTACGTGGACCCGCGTCACACCGGAGGCAAGCAGGGCAGCGCCACCGAAGACCTGGTGGAGCTCGTCGAGCTGGCCGGCGAGGAGTGGCTCTTCTTCAAGGCATTCCCCATCGACGTCGCGGTGATCCGCGGCTCCACCATCGACGAGGACGGAAACCTCACGATGGACGACGAGGCGGTGAAGGGTGAGATGCTGGCCATGGCGATGGCCGCCCGCAACTCGGGGGGCATCGTCATCGCCCAGGCGAAGAGTCTGGCGGCGGCGAAGAGCCTTCCTGCCCGCTCCGTGGTCGTCCCCGGTGCTTTGATCGACCTCGCCTACCTCGATCCCGCCCAGCCCCAGACTTACGCGACGATCCACTCGCCCTATTACTCGGGCGCACTCCGTCGCCCTGCCGCCGACGCTCCCGAGCCCCTCCCGTTGGATGTGCGCAAGGTGATCGCCCGGCGCTCCCTGCTCGAGTTCCGCCCCGGGGACATCTGCAACCTCGGGTTCGGAATAAGCCAGATGATCGGAGCGATCGCGTGGGAGGAGGGGATCGACGATCAACTCGTGCTCACGGTCGAGCAGGGGATCTTCGGGGGCGTGCCGGTCGCAGGCAACGAAGGTGGCGCCGGTTTCAACTTCCAGGCAATGATCGACCAGCCCTACATGTTCGACTTCTACGACGGGGGTGGTCTCGACATCGCCAGCCTCTCCTTCGCCCAGATCGACAGTCGGGGCAATGTCAACGTGCACAAGTTCCCCGGACGTCTGCGCGGCCCCGGTGGTTTCCCCAACATCAGTTCGCGGACGGCCCGGATCTGCTTCGTGGGAACCCTCACCACGTCGGGGCTGCGTGTCGCGGTGGACGAAGGGCAACTGCGGATCGTCGAGGAGGGCTCGTTGGCCAAGTTCGTCGACGAGGTCGACGAGGTCAGCTTCAGCGGGGCGATGGCCAACCGTCGCGACCAGCAGGTCCACTACATCACCGAACGAGCGGTCTTCGAGCTCGGAGATGGGCGGGTGAGACTCGTCGAGATCGCCGAGGGACTCGACGCCGAGCGCGACGTCATCGCCCACATGGGATTCGTCCCCGACGTCTCCGACGACCTCGCCACCATGGATCGTCGTGTGTTCACCGCAGGCGCGATGGGCCTCGCCAACGACTTCGCGAGCGGGACATGACCGCCGAGCTCGTCGTAGTGGAGCGCGGACCGGTGACCACTGTTCGCCTGCAGAACCCTCCTCTCAACCTGGTGACCGTGGAGCTCACCCGCCGGCTGGATTCCGTGCTCGCCGGCATCGAGGCCGACGATGACGTCCGTTGTGTGATCCTCACCGGCACCGGTGACCGTGCCTTCTGCGCCGGCTCGGACGTCAAGGAGTTCGAGTCGCTCCAGGGCCGGGTGGGAGAGGGAAAGCTCCTGTTCGAGAAGGCCGTGTATCGGCGGCTCGCCCGGCTTCCGGTTCCCACCATCGCCGCCATCCAGGCAGACGCGCTCGGGGGTGGTCTGGAGTTGGCCCTCTGCGCCGATCTCCGGGTGGCCGACCAGCGAGCCAAGCTCGGGCTCCCGGAGGTCCGTCTCGGCGTCATGCCCGGGTCGGGGGGGACACAGCGGCTGCCCCGCATCGTGGGGCCGGCCCGGGCCAAAGAGATGATCCTCATGGGCGAGATCCTCGACGCCGCCGATGCTGCCGCCATCGGCCTGCTCAATCGGCTTGCCCCCAGCGGGCATGTCATGGAGGTCGCCATGGAAATGGCGGAGACCATCGCGGCACGCGGCCCCATCGCCGTGCGGGAGGCGAAGCGAGCCGTCGACGTCGCCGGCGACCTCCCGCTCGACCAAGGTCTGGCCCATGAGCTCGACGCCTCCGAGCGCATCTTCTCTTCCGAGGACATGCTCGAGGGGGCCCAAGCATTCTTCGAGAAAAGAACACCACGGTTCAAAGGTGAGTGAGTGTCACCACCTGCGGCTGTGTGGAAAGGTGAGAGATGACAATGCATGAGAGGCCGAACATCGAGCGATTCGGGGTGTTTCTCCCCTCGTTCGTGTGGTCCGGTGACGGGTCGGAACGCGCCCGGGGAATCCTCGACTTCGCCAGGGAGGTCGAGGACATCGGTTTCGACTCCATCTTCATCACAGATCACCTGCTCGCCGCCAAGCAGTTCTACTCGGTCGCCTTCATGGAACCGCTGACCACGCTGTCCTTGGTTGCTGGGGTCACC
>JBAPYG010000555.1:0-12390 GCA_049284615.1 Acidimicrobiia bacterium | reverse complement strand
CGCCGAGACCGCGGCGGCGATGCCGCTCCCGGCCACGATGAGCCCGAGAAAGGCGGCGGCGGCGATACCGGTGCGCCCGATCACCGAGGAGAGGATGAACACGATTCCGCCGTGGAGCGCGATGAATGCCAGCGTGGTGACCGGGACCTTCCAGAGGATGTCGAGATGGGAGCCCATGTACGGGAGGAAGCCTTCGCTGGAGATGAGGCCCAGCCCGAGATGGAGGACGATCTGGGGGACGATGTAGATGGCGCCGACGACCGTGGCGAACGAAGCGACCTTGGCGCCGAGGTAGCCGTCGACGGTCAGGGGTCTCGAGAAGTAGACCGAGAGGGCGCCCGATGTGCGGTCGGGTATCAGGAGCTGGGGCCCGGCCATGGCGATGAACAGCAGCGAGATGCCCGAGTAGAAGTCGAAGAGCCCTCCGTACGTGGGTATCCCCTCGCGGAGGCTCTCCTCGATGTTCCCGATTGTCCAATGGATGCCGACGAACACGGCCGCCGCGACCAGGGCGATGGTGATCAGCGACCACGGGAAGATCTTCTGGCGCGCCTTGCGGCCGAGGCCGAGCACCCTCCTGAACCCGTCCCGGTACACCGCCCACCGGGCCCCCTTGGGCCCGGTCCGGGGCCCGTCATAGGTGCGGTAACCGCGGTCGTAGATCACCTGATCGGTCACTGCCGCTCCTGCTCGTTGTGGAGGAACAGGTCTTCGAGGGAGGCAGAACCCCGCACCATCCGCACCAGACCCGACCCGACGGCGGCGGCTTCTTCGATCACCGCAGCCTCGATTGTCTCGTCCCCGGGGCCGACCAGCAGTCGTCGCTCCTCGGCGACGACCTCGAAGCCACGCCGGCCGAGACGTTCGGCCAGTCGATCGGCATCGACCAGAACCTCGACCTGGACGGTGCCGTGCTTCTCGAATGCCTCGAGTGGGCCAGATCGCAGGAGGTTGCCCGCGTCGAGCATCACCACCGACGAGCAGGTCTCCTCGATGTCGGTCAGCACGTGTGAGCTGACGATCACGTTGATGTCGAACTCGCCCAGCCGTTGGATGAGACGGAGCATCTGGGCCCGCCCCGCCGGGTCGAGCCCCGAGGCAGGCTCATCGAGCAACAGGAGATCCGGATCGTGGACGATCGACTGGGCCAGCTTGACGCGCTGTTGCATGCCGGTTGAGAAGTCGCCGAGAAATCGGAACCGCTCCTCCTCGAGACCCACCAGGAACAGGGTCTCGGACGAGCGGCGACGTGCTTCCCTTGTGGGGATGCCGGCGAGTTGAGCCGCGTAGGAGACGAAGTCGGCCGCAGTCTGATCCGTGGGGAGACACGACCCCTCCGGCATGTATCCCATCACGGCCCGGACCGCCAGGGGGTCGGTGCCGGGGTCGTGCCCCATGACCTCGATCGAGCCCGATGTGGGGTGGAGCAGACCGAGGAGCAGGCGGAGCATCGTCGTCTTGCCGGCCCCGTTGGCGCCGACGAGCCCGGTGATGCCCGGGGGGATTTGGAGAGTCAGGTCGCGTAGGGCGACGACATCGCCGAACTCATGGGTGAGCCCTTCGATCTCGACGATGTTGTCCGGGCCCATCGTCGGCAGTGTGGCACGCGTCTCCTCACCTAGAAATCAGGGATCACCCCGATACATCCCCCGAGGCGGCGAGTCTCGCCGATCTCACGCGCGGTCAGCCGACCAGTTCGCTGAAGCCGGCGCCTTCAGGTCGCTCGAGTTGGTCCATCGTGCATTGCTCGGCTTCTTTGTCCGGGCGCCAGCGATGAAAACGGGAGGCATGCCGGAAACGATCGCCTTCGAGCTGGTCATAGCTCACCTCGACGACGACTCCGGGCCTGACCGGGGTCCACGAGTTGTCCTTGCCGGCCGACCATCGGCTCTGGCCACCGGGGGCCCGGGCCTCCTCGTCGAAGCTGTCGTCGGCGCGTAGCTCCATGAATCGGTCGTAGATCTCCACCCGGTCGACGTCGGGAAATCCCGAACAGTGTCCGATGAAGTGGAAGTCTCCGCTGTCGTTGTAGAGCCCGAGCAGGAGAGACCCGATCTTGCCGCCGTCCTTGTGCTCGCGGAAGCCACCTACGACCACGTCGATGGTGCGCCGATGCTTGATCTTGATCATCGCCCGCTTCCCATGTTGGTAGGCGAGGTCGGGGAGCTTGGCGATGATCCCATCGCAGCCGGCGGGCTCGAACGCGTGGAACCACTCCCTGGCTGTGCCCTCGTCGGTGGTCTGGGGGGTGAGATGCCACGGATGCTCGAGACTCGAAGCCAACGACACGAGTCGCTCCCGTCGCTCCGAGAACGGGGCATCCCTGATGTCCGCCCCTCTGTCGGCGAGCAGGTCGAAGGCGACGAGCTCGGCGGGTGTCTCCGCAGAGAGCCGGGTGATCCTCGACTCCGCCGGGTGGATCCGCTGCTGCAATGTGTCGAAGTCGGTGGCACCGTCCACGACCACGACGATCTCCCCATCGACGACCGTGCCGGCGGGAAGCTGATCCAGGGCGTCGGTCAGCTCGGGGAAGTAGCGCAGGAGAGGCCGCTTGTTGCGCGAGTCGAGGCGGATGCCCGGCTCGGACCAGGACAGAGAGCGGAAGCCGTCCCATTTCGGCTCATACGCGAAGTCGCCGTTGGGCCACTTCTCGGAGACCTTGGCCTCCATCGTCTCCACGGGCGGTTCGAACGGGTGACTCACGGCGCGGAGTGTATGCGTCGATACCCTGAGGGCAGATGTGGGACACGATCAAGAAGCAGGCGACGACCACCTACGAGATCTTCAAGCAGGCGGCGAAGAGCTATGGCGTCGACCGCGTCAACCGGATGTCGTCCGCGGTCGCCTACCGGACGATGTTCGCCCTGGCGCCCCTGCTCTTGCTCGCCGTCTTCTTCCTGGGTCTGGTGGTGGGTGGTGACATCGCCGCGCGGGTAGAGATCCACGACGCGATTTCCCGCGTCGCCGGTGACACCGTCGCCGACGCAGTGGGCGTGTTCCTCGACTCGGTCTCGACCAGCGGGAGCACCGCCGGCATCGTCGGGTTCGTCCTGCTCCTCTGGACGGGGTCCAGTCTCTTTCTCGAGCTCCAGAACGACCTCAATGACATCTTCTCGGTGCCCTACGAGCAGACTACGGGCATTCTCGAAACGGTGAGGAAGAGGGGTCTCGGGTTCCTGTGGGCCTTGGGTATGGGCGTGTTGCTGGTCCTGGTGTGGCTGCTCAACAGTCTGTGGCAGTTCATCGGCAACTTCCTCCCCGAGAGCCTCGGCACCTTGCACCGCGTGATCTCCATCCTGGCCCCGGTGGTGTCGCTCGTGGTCCTCCCCTTCGTGTTCGCACTGATCACCCAGACCCTCACCCAGGTCAAGGTGCGCTGGCGGGCCATCTGGTTGGGGTCGTTGTTCACATCGTTCATCTTCCTCTTGGCCGCCTATGGGGCCAGCCTGTACTTCTCCATCACGGGAACCTCTGCCGCCTCGATCGCCGCATCTCTGTTCGTGATCCTCCTCCTGGCCTACGTGCTCTCGGCCGTGTTTCTCTTCGGGATCGAGGTGATCAAGGTCTACGACCGCTATCTGAGATCTGGCATCGCCGAGGCGCCACTGCCTCCCGGCCCCGAGGGGATCGTGGCCTCTCCGCAGCCCGCCCTTCCGGTGTCGGCGGTCATCGGCTTCTTGGGTGGTCTGATCGTCGGGTGGCGTCGCAAGTCGTGAAGCCCCTCGCCTCGAGCCGACGGAGCCAATAACCTCGCCTTCAGATGGCAATCGACATCCCCGGCTTCATCGCCGACTTCAAAGAGCACGCAACAGATCATGGGTTTCACGTCCACGACGAGCGGCACTTCGTGGAGACGTACTCGCTGCGCCAATCGTGGGAGGTGGACGTGCACCCCGAGGCCGGTTGCGGGGGTCCGCTCGACCTCCACGTGGCGCTGGACGTCGACCCGACCGTCCTGCTCTCCATCAGAGAGCGTCTCGAGGAGATGTCGGATTTCGAGGAGCCGCCGGACGAGTATTTCCTCGACCTCTATTTCAACTGGGCCGTGCCCCCCTTGCACCACCCACCCGACTTGCTGGTCCTGGCTACCGACCTGGGAGGGCTCGGTGGGCTGACGCTCCCCATCGAGGTCTCCGCGGTCGATTCGTTCGCCGACGTCATCGGCGTGCCGGAGCGCCGGCTGCAACTGACCGGGAAGGCCCAGGTCAGCCTGGTCGATGTTTTGATGGGCCGGGAACAGCTGTGTGACGTGCTCGACCGCTCCCGAGAGGTCAGCGAGTATCTCCTCGACCGTGTCGGTGGGTGGATGGAGCTGCCCGAGGACTAGAAGATCATGCTCACCAGCGCCCAGAGCGCGAGGGCGACGGTCAGCACACACAGTGCGTAGAACAGACCCGTCGTCACGGGCTTCGGGGGCGGTGCCTGGGCCGCTGCAACCTCAGGTGCGGTCTGTGCCGGGGCCGCCGGCTCTGTGGTCACCGGGCCGTCATCGGGCTCCAGCTCGGGGGGAAGCTCGAACTCTGGCTCGGGCTCGGGAGGGACATCTTCGGCGAGGTGCCGGTGTCGCGACCCTGTGTCGTTGACCGCGGCCGCGAACAGAGACGGCTGGTTCGGTATGAAGGCGAGAGTCTCGTTCTCCGCCCTGATGTTGTAGGTGGAGTCGCCGACATGGCTTATCTCGCACTCGTCGGTGCGCCATTCCCCGATCTCCTGACCGGACGCGGACAGACGGATGATGTCGTCGTCGAGCTCGATCAGCACAGGGATGTCGTCCTCGGCAACCGTGACCACACCGTCGTAAATCGGCATCTTCGCTTCCCCGTTCAGATAGCGGGTACAAACTAGAAGCTGTGGTGCCGGGTGTCGACCTAGAACGGCACGGCCACGGCTTCACAGAGGAATCGCGCGTACGGCTTGGCGGTGGAGAAGAGGCCGAGCAACTCGTCGATGAACCGCGCCGAAGTGACGCTCTTCTGGGTGAGCCTCGTCCCGGCGGTGAAGCTCTTGAGCCGGAGGTCGTCGGGAAAGGGGTGGCCCGCATCGAGCTCTCTCGGGATCCTCTTCAACCGATCCCCATCGTCGGTTCCGAGTTCCCAGGTGTCGATGAAGTCCTTCGAGTGCGCCGCGGCCAGCCAGCCCCCTGGATCGTCGTTGATGGCCTGGCGGATCTGTCGGGCGACCGCCGTCTCCGGGCTCCACAGCCCGACTCCGGCGAAGTTCTGAGACGGCTGGAGATGCACGTAGAACCCGGGGGCGTGGACGTCCTTGCCTCGCTCATGTCGGAACTGGATGCCCACGTTGGTCTTGTAGGGCGTCTTGTCCCTGGAGAAGCGCACATCCCGATACGGCCGCATCAGGGAGCCACCATTGGCCCTGGTGTCTGCCGTGAAATGAGGCGAGATGGACTCGAGCCTCTTCCCCAAGTCGACGATGAAATCGAGGGCAGGCTCCCGGATCGTCTCGATGTAGCGATCCCGGTTGTCGTCCCACCACGTCTTGTCGTTGTTCTCCTCGAGCTCTCTGAGAAACTCGAAGGTTGCAGGTGTGAAGTATCGGGGCACCGGTCGCTCCTTTCGATCGCCCAGGTGAACATACGTCGCCGCGAAGACCGATTGGAAGGGGCTCGTGGGGTCTAGCCGAGGGGCCCGGGATGTTCCTCATCGGCTTCGAGAACAGACCACGGGGCCCGGAAGCCGTCTTTCAACGCCCGACCGAACACCCAGAAGTCCCGACGCAGCACCCAGGCGGCGGAGAGGAGGAACATGATCCCGACCCCCACCCGGGCGCCGGCGGCCAGCTCGGGTGAGATGATGCCGATCTCGGCGAACCACGACTCGGCCAGCTGAACTCCGAACAGGGCGAGCATGGCCCATGCCTCCTTTCGGCTGATCGATCGACCGGCGATTATCGCCACCGCGAAGACCGACTGTGTCGCCGTGACCCACAGCTCGTCCCGCTGAACCTCGTTCAAGGGAAGGCCGTGGACCTGACCGGCGAAGATCATGAAGACGATGGGGAGTGTGCCCACCAACAGCGTCCACTGGTTCACCTTCGACGAGATGAGCGCACCCATTCCGGTTCGGGCGGCGAGACGCCAGGCGAAGAGGGTCGCGATCACGAGCTCGGGCGCCTCGGAGGCGAACGGAGCCAGCCACTTCAGGAGCAGGAAGTCGCTGATCCCGATCTGATCGCCCAGCTCGATCAAGGACTCGGCGAAGTGCTCGGCGACGAGGACGATCACACCAGCCGACACCGCGAAGAGGGTGTAGTTGATGATGCGTCGACGAACCTTGGGCATCGCCCCGATGTATGCGCTCGGCCCCACCAGGTGGGGCTCGCCGGGGGTGGCCCCGGAGAGACGGATCATGTAGGCGACGTAGATGCCCACCAGGACCACCGAATCGATCGGAGCCAGCGTGTCCTTCAGGAAGAGTGTCATCCCGTAGATCGATGCCACCGCCAGATAGGCGATGTCCACGGACTGCGAGCGGTTCAGGTTGATGGCTGTCGGGGTCGTCATCTCGGCGATATCCGGGTCTGCCTGGGTCCGACGCACCCGCCAGGTGCCCAGAAGTATGACGAGGGGCCAACCGAAGCCGATGAGCAACTGGTTGGCGCCGGTCATGTTGGCGAGTGCCCGGGGCCCGTTGACGGTGGCGGCCCCGGTCTCGGCGAACTCGCGTCCGGCTTCGGCAGTGAGCACGAAATCGACCGCGTACTCGGGGAGGACGGCGATCAGAGCGAGAATGGCCAGGGCGAGACCGCCGCCGACGTCGAGCTGGATGATCTCCGCTGCCCAGGAGATCATGAATGCGGCTCCGACGATGGCCACGCCGTACAGGATGGCGGCGAGCACCGGGTCAGGATGGGTCACCGTCAATCGCAGGATGACGCCGGGGATGGTCACTCCGAAGGCGAGGGCCATCCATGCGATCTGGTGGCCGGGATTCAGCTCGTGAGACTCCATTGCGGGCGGCAGTCTAAGTGCCGGTCAGTTGAGAACCCGCTTGCAGCTCCAGGGGCTCCAGTAGTACTTGCCAAGTTGCTGGTAGCGATTGGCGAGCCATGCCGCCGAGCCGATGTTGGCCTCCGGGTCTGTGGCGCTGGCTCCGGAGAAGCCGGCGTTGGGTGCGGTCGAGGCCCATGTGCTGGGAAGGAATTGAAACAGGCCCGCGGCGCCTGAGTAGGGGTTCACCGCGTTGGGGTCTCCGTTGGACTCACAGTCGATGATGGCGAGCGCTTCCTCCACTCGGTTGGCGGGGAAATAGGCCGACACGAGCCCGCGCCACTGCTCGACGGCAGGTGGATGGTCCCAGCCGCCACCCCCGCCGCCCGATGTGGACGTGGTGGTCTTCGGGGCGGTCGTGGTCGGATTCGAGGGGCTGGTTGTCGTGGGAGGGGTGCCCGCACTGGTGGTGGCCGTGGTCCCCGGAGCGACCGTCGAGGACGTGGTCGAGGTCTCGCGTTCGGCGCGAGCCTCCTGTCGTCTTCGCTCCTCGTCCTTGGCTTTCGCCACCTCCACGGCACTGAGAGCCTCGAGATAGTCGCGTTCTGCCTGCTCGGCATCGCGTATTGCCTGGGCGACCTCGGCATCCGCCTGCTCGAAGAGGGCCGTGTAGTTGGCCACCTCGGCATCCATCTGCTCCTGGAGGGCCTGGTACTCCTCCTGGTCGGCGAGAAAGGTCTCCTTGAGGCTCTCCAGACCTTTGCGCTTGGCGGACAACTCACCGACTGTGAGCCTGCCATCGGCGACGACATCTTCGACCACGGAGCTGGCCACGAGGGCCTGCTCGACCGTGGGCGAGTTGACGACCGAGACGCTCGGAGAGGCCACCACCGTCATGTACGCGTCGACAGCCTGGTCTTCGATATCGGATTGGATCCCGGCCATCTCCACGTCGGCGTATCCAACCTGTGCCGCGATCCGATCGATGTTCGCCCCCACCAAGGAGAGCTGACTCGCTATCTCGTTCATCCTCACGATCGAGTCGGCGAGCTGCTGTTCGATGGTGTCACGGTCCGCCACGGCTTCATCGACCAGCCCGGACGCTGCGCTGGAGCGTGTCTGTGCGTCCCGCGCCTCGTCCCGGGCGTCCTCGGTCGACTGGGCAATGGCGAGTGGGCCTCCAGTGAGGACCACTGAGACCAATAGGGAGATCACGAGAAACGCCGTGAAGGGGCGAGCGAACCGCATGGGGTGGTGAAAACAGTAGCCATTCGCCGTCGATCCGAGAAGTGGGAAACGGGGGTAGCGTTGTCAGCGTGACCCGTCAGAACTTCTCCTCAGGATCGCCCTTCGAGCCGAAATACGGGTTCAGCCGTGCGGTTCGGGTCGGCGACCGGGTCATGGTCGCCGGAACAGCGCCAATTTGGCCCGATGGGTCGGTCGACCCCGACCCGGCGGTGCAGACCCGACGTTGCATCGAGATCATGCTGGCCGCCCTCGCCGAGGCCGGGGGAACACCCCGCGATGTGGTTCGCACCCGCATGTACATAACCGATGCGGCCCACGGCGACGTCATCGGAGCCGCCCACGGAGAGGTCTTCTCGGAAATACGACCGGCAGCCACGATGGTTGTAGTGGGTGGCTTGTTGGATGCACGGTGGCACATCGAGATGGAGCTCGAGGCCCTTTTAGCCGACCCGGGGGTCTTGGACCCCAGCGAAGGAGGTCATGATGTTTGGACGCAGAGAGAGAGACATGCCGACGCCTGATCAGGCCCTGCCCGGACGGTCCGACGCTGTCGATGTCCCGGAAGAGCATTTCATCAACGGGAACCCACTGGTGGGGCCGTACCCCGACGGGACCGAGGTCGCCGTCTTCGGAATGGGATGCTTCTGGGGTGCGGAGCGGAGGTTCTGGCGTATGCCCGGTGTGTACACGACATCTGCCGGTTATGCCGGTGGTGCAACGCCGAATCCGAGCTACGAGGAGGTGTGCTCGGGTCGCACCGGCCACGCCGAAGTGGTCCAGGTCGTGTATCGACCCGACGAGGTCTCATACGACGATTTGCTGGAGGTCTTCTGGGAGACACACGACCCGACACAGGGCTACCGCCAAGGCAACGACGTGGGCACCCAGTATCGCTCGGCCATCTACACGACCAGTGACGAGCAGTTGGATCAGGCGAAGCGGTCCACGGACGTGTACCAGGCGGTCCTCACGGAACATGGCTTTGGCGACATCACCACCGAGATCGAGCCGCTGGGCGAGTACTACTTCGCCGAGGACTATCACCAGCAGTATCTGGGGAAGAATCCCCACGGCTACGACTGTCACGCCAACACCGGGATCGACTACCCCGGTCTGGGCTGAGGCCGGCCGCAGGGAGTTGACTCGAGCGCGGGTCTGGCGGTTCAGGTACCCGCGATGGCGTCGACGAGTTCGGCCGCGTCGAGACTCGTGACGTCGTCGATGACGACGTCGGGGACGACGCCTGTCCCCCCGAAGTCGTGACCTGCCGGAGTCAGCCACCGGGCGATCGTGAGCTTCAGCGCCCCGTCGTTGGACAGCCCGAATCGCTGTTGAACTGTGTTCTTCCCGAAGGAATTCTCTCCGACCACGGTCGCCCGCCCTCTCTCCTGCAACGTGGCCGAGACCACCTCAGAGGCCGACGCGCTGCCCTTGTTGAGGACGAAGGTCACCTTCACGTCGTCGGGGACTATGGCCGAGCCGTTCACGGGATAGTTGATCGTGCCCTCCGGGCCCTGTGTCATCACCACGTCTCCGTCGGCCAGGAACAACGATGTGACGTCGATAGCGGTCGTCAGGAACCCGCCGGGGTTGTTGCGGAGATCGACCACTATCTCGTCGACGTCGGCCGCGAGGAGGTCGACCAACGCCTCCTCGAACTGTGAGCCGGCTGTCCCGGTGAAGTTCCACAGTCGCAGGTAACCGACGTCACCGATGACCTCGTCCTCGATCACGGGTATCTGCACCGCGGCGCGGGTGATGGTCACGTCGAGGAGCTCGCCCTGACGCTCGATCGTGAGGGTCACGTCGGTGCCGGACGGGCCACGCACGGTGGCCGTGACTTCGTCGACGGTCCATCCCAGGATGGGCTCGCCGTCCACGGCGACGATCTCGTCATCACGGAGCAGCCCGACCGTCTCGGCAGGGGCCCCTTCGATGGTCGAGACGATCAATATCTCACAGGTCTCCGAGATGACTCCGCACTGTTTGTTGTCCCCGGGGATCGTCTGGTCCTCCGGGGAGACCAACGCTCCGATGCCCTGGATCTCGCCGCGCTGCTCTTCCTGGAGGAGGTCGAGGGCATCGGGGTCGAAGTAGCCGGAGTTCGGGTCGAGAGCGAAGGAGGTCATGCCGGCGACCATCGCCTCCGCGGCCTCGGCCGCATCGTCGGCGGCGATGGCGGCAACGTCGCAGGTCGAGGAGAATTCATCCGACGGAGCCGCACAAACCAAGGTGGCATCGTTGTCGGCCCCATCGAGGAGACGCAGACCGTCGGACGCGGCCTCGGCCAGGGTGGTGGCGTCGATGTCGTCGACATACACGTCCTGGATCAGGTCGAAGGCCTCGCACACGATGGCCGAGTCGTCCGGGGCGGCGTCGCATTCGACGACGTCGACGGTCCTATCGATCAGTGTCGTTCCGGTCGGCGGGTTGGTGGTGGTGGCTGCCGCTCGCGTGGTGGTCGTGACCCGATCGACCGTTGTGGTGCTCGACCCATCGGCGTCGTCCGAGGAGCAAGACACGACGAGAAGCGTCAGCAGGAGCAGGGCGCCTATCGGTCTTGTGCGGCTCATGAGGCTGCATCCATGGCGATCTCGACGATCTCTTCGACGGTGGCGACGACGGGCCAGGTGATCTCACGGTCTGGGGTGAGCCCGCCGTTGGCCACGGTGTCCCCCTCGGGAGTGGACCAGCGAGCCACCGCGACATAGAACTCACCGCCGTTGCGCAGTGTGAAGGGTATCTGCACTGCGTCTTTACCGAACGTGGTCGATCCCAGGATCAAGGCATCGCGTCGGTCACGGAGTGCGCCGGCGAGGATCTCCGCTGCCGAGGCCGTTCCCTTGTTGACCAGGACCAGCAGGCGGGGCCCGGTGGCCAGGCCGCCCGAATCGGCCTCGTACTCGAGATGCTCTCCTGGTGCGTCGCTGACCATGACGATGCCACCATCGACGAACTCGTCGGCGACTTCGACGAACGCGTCCACGTAGCCGCCCGGATTGTCGCGGAGATCCACGACCAGGGTGCTCGGGTTTGTGGCGAGCACCTCCTCCAGCGAGTCGGTGACAAGCTCGGGGATGTCGAACTCGAAGTCCGGGATCCTGATGTACCCGACCCCCGCGAAGGGAACCCCGTACTCCACCGTGGGGACGGACAGCTCGGCCCTCTCGATGGTGAACTCCATCGGTTCCCCGTCTCTGTCGACGGAGAGCTCGAGGGTGCCGCTCTCGTCACCCGCGATCTGTGAGACGATTGCAGTGAAGCCGCGACCGTCTACCGCCTGGCCGTCTACGGCAGTGATCAGGTCACCGGCCTGCAGACCCGCCTCGAAGCCGGCGTTTTCCTCGAGCACGACCACGATCTCGAGACGGCAGGTCTCGGTGACCGTGGTGCATTTGGAGCCGATGGCGTCTCGGGCATCGAGGAGCACACCGATCCCGCCCACGATGCCGTTGAGACGGAAGGCGTCGGTCTGGCCGGGAGGTAGGTAGTACGTGAAGGGATCGAGCCCGACGTCGACCATGTGGGAGACCGCGGCCTCCACGGCAGCGCCCACCGGGACCCGGGACTCCTCCACCTGGGTCGCCAACTCGTCGCACAACCCGGTGAAAGCCGGGTCGGGGATCGCACAGAACAGAGTTCGCGGAGGTTCGGCCGTCTCGGACGTCACGTAGTCCTCCAACCCCCGTAGCGCCACGCCGGCCAGCGCTTGGGGATCTACCGGAGCGTCCACGTACCAGGTCTCGAGGAGGTCGTAGATCTCGCAGAGCGGGCCGAAGGTCACCGGAGGGCTGGCACAGCTCTGCACCTCCACGAGCACGTTCGGCGTAGTGGTGGTCGGTGCCACGAACCGGGTGGTGTCCACGTCGGTGACGGTCGTGGTGGGGGCCGAGGTGGCGCCGCTACAGGCAGCGAGGATGAAGCCGAGGACGACGACCGAACGTTTCACGAACGTCATTATGAAGTGTCGACGGCCGTTACCGTCCGACTGTGAACTTGCGCTGTCTGCTTCGCTCGCCGGGAGGTGAGACCGTCGTCCGCGACGTGTCGGGAGGAGTGTGGGCCGAGCCGGAGGGCCGGAGCGACACGACGGTGGGTGAAGGTCTCTGGGCTCTTCCCGGGCTGGTCGATGCCCACGCCCACCTGGCGGCGGCCGAGCTCGTCCCTCAACCCGGCAATTTCGATGAGGCCATGAC
>JBAPYG010000554.1:0-9021 GCA_049284615.1 Acidimicrobiia bacterium | reverse complement strand
GATTGGGGTCGAATCGGTAGAGCTCGCCGTCGGTGGGCAAGTCGATCCCGGCTCGTGTCTGGGTATGTATGACCGCCGCCGTGGCGTCGATCGTGGCCTGCTCCGTCGGTGAGGAGATCAACCAGTCGATCGGTGCGTATGACCCCACGGTCGTCGTGAGGATCTCAGGCCCTAGGGGAAGCTTCATTGGGTCCATGGGCTCCCACGGTAAACGCTTGCTGGTCGACGAGAGACACCGACACGGAACCCTGGGTAGTGCGGAGCGTGTGCGGGTGGGCCCGACGTCACCTCCTGACGCGGGAGACCACAATCGCCGGTCGCAAGGCCGGAGCGTCGCCCAGCGTCAAGAGAAGCTCGCGAAGCAGATCGGCGAGGTGGCTCCTATCGGCCGTGCCCAGATCCTCGACCGCCCTGACCTGGGTCTCGATGACGTGGGGCAAGGCATCCTCGGCGAGGTCCCGACCCAACGAGGTGAGTCGAACCAGGACCCCACGCCCGTCGTTCGGGTTGGGTCGACGATCCACGAGACCGGCCTTCTGCAGCCGGTTCAGTCGCACCGTCATCCCCCCTGCGGTCACCTGCTGGGCCTCGGCCAGCTCGGACGGGGTTCGTTGGTGTGGCGGCCCGGCGCGGTCGAGGTCGAGTAGGACGTCGAGGTCGCCGGTGTGGCTGAGGCCATATGCCGCGGCGACCTCGTCGAGACGACTCTGGAGATGGTGCGCCGCGCGCAACACCCTCGCCACGACCTCGAGTGTTGTGAAGTCGAGGTCCGGGTGACGGTTCCGCCACTCGCGGATGGTGGTGTCTACGCGATCGTCCATGTGTTGTGGTCGAGGCGGGATCTTACTTTGACATATAGTTAGAGTGTCAAGTAATTCCCGAATCCAGGTTGGAGGAGACCCGTCATGACGAGTTCGCGTTTCGAAGACTTGGAGCTGGTCCTGGCCCCATGTTCACCACCCTGTGAGACCCGATGAGGGAGCGAGGCATGGAGGTGCGCGCCCAGTGTGGGGCCTGCGGACATCCGCGCAAAGAACATCGAGAGGGTGTCAACTGCACGGTGCCGAGATGCCCTTGTGACGGGTACTTCCTCATGGAGCTGGCGCCAAAGCGCTCCGGCTCGTCACGCAAGTCGACCTGATCCGACCGGCCCGGAAGCCCTGGGCGCGATGCGGCCCCCGGTGCCGATCAGCACCGGGGGCCGTCTCGGTTTCTGTCTTCGGACCGGCTGTCCCGGCCCCGGCCAGTCGTTAGACCTGGAGTGAGCGCTCGCCCACGTCCTTCATGCCCAGGCCGATCAGGACGAAGACGATGCCCATCAACACTGCCATGGCGGCGACGCCGAACGCGACCACCGACGTGAACAGTGATGAGCGCAGGAAGGCCGCGCTCTGCGCCACCGCGCGGAGAGGATCGTCCCGCCCGAGCTCGGCATAGGTGAGGCCGCCCGTGGCGTCGAGGGCGTGTTCCTCGATGATCTCCGCCTCGCAGTAAGCGCTGAACGGCCCGTTCACTTCATCGCCGGCGAGACACGATGCATCGTCGGCGACGACGATGTTCTGATCGGCGAGCTCGGAGCTCACCAGGATCCAGGTTCCCACACCGGCGACGATCAAGATCACACCGAGCACGATCGACGATATATACGCAGTCTTCCTCATTTGAGGTATTCCCTTCTATTGGTTGGCTTTTGGTTGTAGTTGCTCGTTGCCGTCACCAGTTGCGTCCCACCGGGGGCTGGGAGACAATCGGGGTCTTGGTGTTGTCCACTTCCCAGGTGAGCTGATCTGTGACCGAGACGACACCGTCGATCCGGTCGACCAGCTCGACGAGGAGATGTGCGTCGCTCTTCGTCTCCAGCTGACCGCGGAGGACGACGTTGCCGTCCAACGAAGTGAGGGCGACCCGCTTCGGGTCGATCCAGAGTATGTGTCGCATGACCCGCTCCGTCACCTCGTCGATGATCTCGGCGTCGCTACGGGCGAAGGCACGGAGGATGTCAGACCGGCTGACCACACCGAGGAGCCGCCCCTCGGCAGTGACCACAGGGATTCTCTTGATGTTCTTGGCCTGCATCAACCTGGCGGCGTCAGCATGATCGGCGCTCTCGTCCAGTGTGAAGACCTCTTGGGTCATGACGTCGCCGACGAGACGCTCGGCATCGAGCGGCTCCTCCTTGTGAAACCAGCGAAGCAACCTGGCTCGTTTCGTCGACCGGCGGCCCGCCTCCTCCTTGACGAAGTCGGCCTCGGTTATCACACCGATGAGGGCTCCGGTCTCGTCCGTCACGGGCAACCCGCTTATGCGTGCCTCGATCATTCGCCTGGCAGCCTCCTTCAAGGTCGCCTCGGGCCCGATCGTGATCACATCCGTCGTCATCAGCTCTTCGAGTCTCATCTCATCTCCTTGTCCCCCTGATCATCACCAACACGCCGGAGTCGTCGATAGGGACAAACTACCCATCGCCCCCTGTCTTTGTCCCCTCCACCGCAGGGTAGGAGGTCCGCCGGGGCCGGCCACCCCGAGTGACCAATGGCCCCTGGCGGTCGGGACCATCGACTCTCACGACGCCGCCGCCATGCCGGGAAGATGAGGGCATAAAGCAGGTCACAGACAGAAGGAGTCCTTCATGACCGCCACGACAGTCGATCGGCCCCAGGCTCGCGAGAGCCAGGGCCGTACCAGCCGAATTCTCGCCATCGCCGGCATCCTGGCGATGGTCGTCGGGTTTGGGAGCGTGTTGGGTGGAGCATTCGGTGCGTGGTACACCCACGACCAGGCCGTTGCCCAGAACGTGGTTACGCCGGACGATGCCGCCATCGCGGCTACGCCGGTTCGAGGCCCGTTCACGATGTGGGCGCAGTCCGACATCATCATGCACCATCAGCTCGAGAGCACCGGCGGCTTGTACTACGCCGAGATGGACCGGACGGTGCCACAGTTGGACGAGACCGGAGCGGCAGTTCTCGATGAGAACGGCGAAGCGGTCATGGTTCCAAACGAGGCACGAGCCTCCTGGCTCACCGCCACGACGCTCACGACCGCTCTGGGATTGGGGATCGTGTCATATGCCCTCGCAGCATTTGCGATCATGACAGGGCTCACCCTGATCATGGCCGGATACGCATTTCTCCATATCCGCAAGCGAGCACTGATCCTCTGATCGGGTCGAGCCTCGCCGAAGGAGCCCCGGGATTTCCCGGGGCTCCTTCATTTGTCTTCTGTGTCAGAAAGCCCGGCCCAGGCACCCGAAGGTCCTTCGCCAATGGGACTTAAGACGGTGGCTTCCACCGTCACCCAATCCGACGATGGGGATATCGAGAAAGGAGACGATGTGAACGTTCGAGAGCTCGTTGGAGGTGAAGTCATTTGGATCGACCCCTCCCAGACGATGCGCCAGGCGGTGAAGATGATGGCGGAGGAAGAGGTCGGGGCGTTGGCGGTCGAGGTGAGAGGTCGTCTCAGTGGGATCATCACCGAGCGTGATGTCTTGCGGGCGTGCGCCGAAGAGTGCGACCTGGACGCGACCACCGTGAAAGAGCGCATGACCTCCTATCCGGATGCCTTCGATCCCGACATGAGCGTCGAGGAGGCAGCGGACTGGCTGCTCGGGGCGGGCTACCGGCACCTCCCTGTGGTCGATGGCCTGAAGGTCATCGGGATGGTCTCGATCAAAGACATCCTGTGGGCGTTGACGGAACCGTCAGCGGTGTAGGCATGGAGGCGCTGACCCGAGACGAAGCCATCGAAATCCTCACCGAGGCGAAAGTGGCCCATCTCGGCCTCGTCGTGGACGATGAGCCGTATGTGACCCCGATGTCCTTCGTGGTCGATGGTGATCGAATCCTGTTTCGAACCGAGCCGGGGACGAAGCTGCGGGCGATGAGAGAGCACCCGCGCGTCTGCGTGGAGGTCTCGGAGTTCGATGAGGAGTCGGGCGACTGGGTCAGCGTCATCGTCAAGGGGACGGCGGTCGAGACCGACGACCGCGGTGTGGGCGAGCTCACGGTGCAGATGCTCTTCTCCAAGTACGCCCAGGCCTTGGGGAGCCCCCTGGCACGCGGTGGGCTGCAACCCATTCCGGGTCTGCCCCATGTCTTCATCGTGGAGATGGGCGAAGTCTCCGGTCTCACCTCGGGTCGAGGGTTCTCGATGCGAACACGCCCCGGGAGATTGTGATGTTCGTTCAGTACTTCACCCACGTACCGGTCTCCCTCGACGTCGTCGAGGCCCGGATCGATGACATTCGCACACGTCTCGGGGAGTGGGCCGACATCGCCTACCGGGAGGGGGAGGACCTGCGGGCCACGGTGGGGCCTGCCGACCACGGCTACGCGAAGGAGGTGAGCCTCGACATCGGGATGGCCGAGATCCGCCGGGCCGGCATCGTCTACCCGATCAGTTGGACGGCGACCAAGGCGCAGGCCCTGTTCCCCAAGCTGACCGCTGACCTGATCCTCACACACGTGGGCAGGGAGAAGACCAAGCTGACCCTGGAGGGGACCTATGAGCCTCCTCTCGGGCCGGTCGGCCGGGCCTTGGACCGGGTCGCCCTCAAGAACGTGGCCGAGGCGACGATCCAGGATTGGGTCGACCGCGTCGCCGAGGCTGTCTCTGCGCCCATCACCCTCACGTGAGGGTGATGGAGGCGTGGACGTCTGTCCCGCTCTCCGAGCTGAGCAGTCTCAACTCCCCACCCAGCGTGGCGACGCGATTCCTCAGATTCTGCAGGCCCATGCCGCTGACGGGGGCGTCGAGGTCGAAACCGTGGCCGTCGTCGTGGACGCGAATGTCACATCCCGCTGCATCGCCGGTGACGACGACTTCGACCGTCTCGGCACCGGAGTGACGTAGGGCATTCGACAGGGCCTCGGTCACGACCATGACGATCTCGTCGTCGACGCCCGTGTCATCACTCCAGCTGTCGGAGACTTCGAGTGTCACCGTCGCCGGGTAGGCAGAGCCCATTCGAGCCACGACCTCCTGGAGCCGACTCGCCAGGTCGCGAGTCGGGCCCTCGGCACTTCGGAGCTCGAATATGTAGCGGCGCAGGGCTTCGACGGAGTGGTCGAGCCGATCGACGGCGTCCAACAGCGTCGTTTCCGCCTGCGGGCTATCGACGAGCTGAGAGAGCCCCTGGAGGCTGAGCCCGACGGCGAACATCTCCTGAATCACCGAATCGTGGAGGTCGCGGGCTATCCGCTGCCGGTCCTCGACGACGGCCACGCGACGAAGCCGCGCCTGGAGACGGGCGGTGCGAACCGCCGCACCTGCGATACGGCTCAAGGTCTCGGCCACCGCCACGTCTCTCTCGGTGAAGCCCCCCGCCTTCTCCGTCAAATAGAGGTTCCCGAACGCCTCGTCCCCGACGGCGACCGGAACCCCGAGAAACCCATGCATGGGAGGATGATTCGGGGGGAAGCCAACGGTGTCGGGATGGTCGCTGATCTCGTCGAGCCTGATCGTCTCCTTGAGTCTGATCACCGTGCCCAGGACACCACGTCCAGTGGGGAGGCGGCCAATCTCGGCTGCTTCCTCGTCGCCGATCCCCTCGTACAGGAAGCCGGAGAGCACGCCATGTTCCCCGAGGACACCCAGGGCGGCGTAGCGGGCACCGGTCTCGGCCCTGGCCTCGGTGACGAGACGACGCAAGACCTTGTCCAGGTCGGTCTCGCCGACCACGCCGGCGGCGGCATCGACCAGGTCGGTGAGACGGTCGAGTGGAACCGGCTGCGCCATGCGCCAGACCCTACCCGGCTACCGTGGATTGTCTGATGTCTGAATTGAAGGTGCTGCTGATCGACGATCACGAGGTGGTGCGCGCCGGTCTCAAGTCGCTCATCGACTCACACGAGGACCTGACCGTCGTGGGAGAGGCCGGGACGGCAGAGGAGGGGCTCCGCCGCGTCGGATACGACAGCCCCGACGTGGTCGTGCTCGACGTTCGATTGCCCGACGGCAGCGGCGTGGAGGTCTGCCGGGAGATTCGCTCCCGGTTCCCCGAGGTCAAGGTGCTGATGTTGACCTCATTCGCCGACGAGGAAGCCTTGATGGCGGCGATCCTCGCCGGGGCCTCCGGGTACGTCTTGAAGCGGATCAAGGGTCAGGACCTGGTGAGGGACATCCGTAGGGTCGGGGCGGGGGAGTCTTTGCTGGACACCGACATGACCGAGCGGCTGTTCGAGCGATTGCGGTCCGGTCCCAAGCAAGATCCGATGCTCGCCAAATTGACGCCACAGGAGCGGAACATCGTGGAGCTCATCGCCGAGGGGATGACCAACAAGGAGATCGCCGAGACCATGTTCCTCGCCGAGAAGACCGTGAAGAACTATGTGTCGAATCTCCTCGCCAAGATGGGGATGAGCCGGCGAAGCGAAGCCGCCGCCTATGTCGCCCGCATCTCGGCCGAGGGCGAATCGTTACCCCCGGAGAGCTGGGACGAGAAGTCCTGAACCAGGACGCGAAGAGGCCCTGAAGGCCTGGGAGCCCTTGTGCCCGGCCTGATGACCTAGGCAACGGGCGAACGGGGCCAACTACCTTCTCCGAGGTGGCGGACAACGATCACGTCTCTCTCGGCGGTGCGATCGCAATCGGAATCGGGGGCATGGTTGGTGGGGGCATCTTCGCCGTGCTGGGCGTGGTGGCCGTCGATGCCGGGGCGGGCACTCCTCTGGCCTTTCTCATCGCAGGCGTGGTGGCGCTGCTGACCGGCTACTCATACACCAGGCTGTCGGTGGCACTCCCCAGCGGTGGGGGCACGGTGGTCTTCGTCGACCGTGCCTTTGGCACCGACCTCCTCTCCGGCTCTGTCAACGTCCTGCTCTGGCTCGGCTATCTCGTGACCGTGTCGCTGTACGCGGTGGCCTTCGCCAACTATGGCGCCACCTTCTTCGTCGGTGACCAACCACCTGGTTGGCTGCTCCTCCACGGGCTGATCACCGCAGCGGTGTTGATTCCCGCCCTCATCAACCTGTTCAATGCGGCGTTGGTGGCTCGAGCCGAGACGGTCGTGGTGGTGGTGAAGCTGATCGTGCTGGGGATCGTGACGGTGGCCGGTTGGCGGTTCATCGACTTCTCTCGACTCGCTCCGGGAGACTGGCCTTCGATCCCGGCGATAGCCGCCGCCGGCATGCTTATCTTCGTGGCCTACGAGGGCTTCGAGCTGATCGCCAACTCAGGCGATGACGTTGACGATGTCGAGGGGACGCTGGGGAAGGCGTATTACGTGGCGATCGCCATCGTCGTCGTCCTCTACTTCTTGATCGCCATCGTGACGGTGGGCAACCTGTCACCTTCGGAGATCGGCGAGTACGCCGACTTCGCTCTGGCCAAGGCGGCCGAGCCCTCACTCGGCCAACTCGGGTTCACATTGGTTGCGGCCTCCGCCGTCCTGGCCACCTTCTCGGCCATCAATGCGTCGTTGTACGGGTCGGCCCGTCTCAGCGCGTCGATCGCAGTCGAGGGAGAGCTCCCCCGGGAGTTGGAGCGACGGGTCTGGAGCCAGCCGGTGGGTCTTCTGATCACGGCCGGCGGCTCACTGGTGCTCGCCAACACCCTCGACCTCACTGCGATCTCGACCATCGCTAGCGCCGGGTTCCTCGTGGTGTTCGGAGCGGTCAACGCCGCATGCTTCAAGCTGTCATCTTCGGTCGGATCGAGTCGCGTGGTCTCCGGCACAGGCGTGGTCGGTTGCTTCGGGGCGCTTGTCGTGCTCGTCGTCAAGACGATCGAGGACGAGCCGGCCAGCTTGCTCGTCTTGGTGGGCATGACGCTGACCGCCTTGATCATCGAGTGGACCTACTTGAGGAGTCAGAGATCCCGCCGCGGTCGCGACCGCATGAACCTGGTCACGAAGGGAGAGGTGCCGTCCGACTAGGCCGTCGCCAGGAGATCCCGCTCCACCCGGAGCAGCACGCGGTCGGCCCACTGCGCCGACACGACGGCCGGCATAGCCGCGAGTGTCATGGCAAGAAGCCCATCGGGCCCCGACCATGTGCTCATTCCGACCGAAGCGGCGCAACGCCGGTAGTGACGGTCGGTGAAGAGCATCATCATGACGGCGGCGGCCCGCGCCGAGCTGAGGCGGGGGAGATGGGCCGCGGCCAGGAGACGGCGAAAAGCCGCGGCGCGCCGTGTGGCCAGCCTCATGAGGTCGCGTCGGGCGATCCGGACATCGCGCTCGGCGTCTCCACGTCCGTCGGTGCCGAGGTGAGATCTCAGGAGCGGGTGGTAGGCGACACCACGGAGGAGGTCTTTCTCGACGTCACGTGTGATGTTGGCGAGCTGGATGAGCTCCGACACCTCGAGGGCGTCTGCCCTGTGCTCGGTTGCGGACTGGCCCATGACGGTCTCGATCATGAACATCGCCGGGACACCTATCACGTGATGGCAGTAGTCGAGAACCTGGGCGTCACCGTCGAGGACCCCCGACTGCTCCTCGAAGATGGTGCCGAACTCGATCATCCCCTCCGCCATGTCCCGAACGAGACGGACGATGTGGGTCCGGGCCGAAAGGTCGAGCGTCGCAAACAGATCGTCGACGAGGGCGTGCCGGTCCACGAGGAGCAGGTGGACCTCGTCTCTCCGGTCTTCGACCCGGGGGGCGCGAATGACGGGGGCGGGGCCCGGTGGCGACGACTCGAAACGGTCGACGAACTCCCTCAGGGCCACCCGACCGGCCTCGCCGGTTGGCGAGAGATCCTCGTAGGTGTCCAGCATCCGGGCATAGAGGTACCCCACGGCCGCGGAACGTGCCTCCGGCTCGGGTAGCAGGAGGATGCTGGGGGCGAACGACCGGGCGGCGTGGGGGAGCACCGACCAGACGAACTGCTCTGGATCGTCGATCTCGGCCAGCCGCTTCAGGTGGGGCCGGTCACGATCGGTG
This sequence comes from Acidimicrobiia bacterium, assembly GCA_049284615.1. Taxonomy (GTDB): domain Bacteria; phylum Actinomycetota; class Acidimicrobiia; order Spongiisociales; family ZC4RG35; genus JANQRA01. Next base: position 137 of record JBAPYG010000554.1, on the reverse strand, counting down.
GTGACCCCACGTGCCAGGAGGAAGAGGCGACGCATTGCGAATGGGACCACGGTCACTCTGGCAAGTTAGTGGGGTCTAAGGCATTCCAAAATGCTCCACGGCCGGGGTAGGCCTGGCCCAGTTCTGCACCCCTCGTC
>JBAPYG010000553.1:0-16353 GCA_049284615.1 Acidimicrobiia bacterium | reverse complement strand
CAGTCACCCGAGCCAGCGACCCACCTGGTCCGCCGTCACGTTGTTGCCGGTGAGGATGGTGGCGACCCGTCGGCCCGCGTAGGCGCGGGGATCGCCCAACACCGCGGCAACCCCCACGGCACCGGATGGCTCGACCAGATGACCGGTCTTGTCCCGGATGACGCGCATGGCCTCGATCATGGACTCATCGGTCACCAGAGCCATTTCGTCGACGATGGGGATCATGTCCTCGACTGCCTCAGGGACGGGGCGGCGGACGGCGATGCCCTCCGCAATCGTTGCAGCGGACCGACGCTCCACCACCCGGTGGCCCCGCCAGGAGGCCGCCATCGAATCGGCCTCAATTGCAGACACCCCGACCACCTGGACCTGGGGCATGACGGCCTTCAGCCAACGGGCCACGCCGGTGATCAGGGCACCGTTGCCGACGGGCACCAGGATCAGGTCGAGCTCAGAGGCCTGGGCCAACTCGACTCCGATGGTGCCTGCTCCTTCGCTTATCTCCGGTTCACGACCATCTTCGATCATCCATGCCCCGGTCTCGGCGCAGAACTCCCTGGCGGCGTCCTTGGCGGCATCGAAGTCTTCACCCACGAGGCGAACCTCGCCACCGAGCTCGCGGATCCGTGAGACCTTGAGCGGGTTGGCTCCGAGATCGGCGTAGACGATGACCGCGCGCGAGTGCCGGCGGCCGGCGTAGGCCATGGCCTGGCCGAAATTGCCGGTGCTGGCGCAAACCAGTCGACGTGTCTCCCCGCGCTCCACGACTTTCCTCATGAAGTAGTCGGCACCACGACCCTTGAAGGAGCCGATCGGGTTGGAGGTCTCCACTTTGAGGAGAAGCGAGCACCCCAGTGTCCGGGACAGGGGAGGCGACTCGTATTGGGCGGTGTGGAGAAAGGTCTCGTCGATGGCCCCGGCGGCTTCGACGATCGACATCAGGGAGAGCCTGTGGTGGGGGAGGGGGTCGTGGATGCTCATGTCTGGTACCGGTTCACGAGCCGCGACCATAGGATCTGCGGATGCTGATCCGCGCCGAGCGCCCCGGTGACGTCGACGCAATCGACGTGGTGCACAACGATGCCTTCGCCGACGACCACGGTGAGGGCCCGCCTCCCGAGGTCGGGCTCGTGCGTCTGCTCCGGGCCGGCGAAGCCTGGATCCCGGCTCAGTCGCTGCTGGCAGTGGTAGACGACGAGATCGTGGGTCATTGCCTGTGCACTCGTGCCCATGTCAACGACACGCCTGCCCTGGCGCTCGGGCCGATCGGGGTGGTGTCCGGACATCGGGGGCGGGGCGTGGGCTCTGCGTTGATCAACACCGCGATCGACATCGCCGGGGAGATGGGAGAGAGCATCATCGGGCTTCTCGGTGACAACATGTTCTACGAGCGGTTCGGGTTCGTGACTGCCGCGTCGGTCGGCATCGAGCCACCCGATCCGGCATGGGGCCGCTACTTCCAGGTCAGATTGCTCGATGGCCGGCGGGTGTCTGGTGTGTTCGCATACCCGGCGCCTTTCGCCGTGGTCAGTTGAGGGCGACGATGGCCCCGTTGAGCACGGTGGCGAAGACGACCCAGGACAGATACGGGATCATCAGATAGGCGGCGGTGTGATCGTGAGGCCACATGGCGACGATCGTCCACACGATGGCGGCGAGGAGAGTGACGATGACCACCATCGCCCACCCCGGTTGCCGAAGACCGAAGAACACCAGCGACCAGCCCACGTTGAGGACGATCTGCACGGCCCAAGGGATGACGACCCTGGATCCACCGCCCCGACGCCATGCCAGCCATCCCGCCACGGCCACGAGTGCGTAGAGGACGGTCCAGACGATCCCGAAGAGCGCTCCTGGCGGGTAGAACGCCGGTTTGTCGAGATCGGCGAACCAGGCGCTGTCTACTGAAGAGCTCGTGGCCAGCGAGCCCAGACCGGCCACCACGGCGGTGCCGAGGGCGAAGGCGAGAAAGCCGACAACCTGCCGGCCGTTCGAGATGGGCAGGGAGGTCTCAGTGGTCGTTTGCATGCCCTCCTCTACCCATGCTGATCCAGCGGCAATCAACACCCACTCTGAGTGGTCGAGGACCTCAGGATATCGGGATGAGCTCGCCCGAGTTGAGATCGAGGACGAACTCCTTGTCACTCGTCGAGTCGGCGATGAACTCTGCCAATGTGGCCCCCTTCTTGCGGACGATCCACCAGGCGTAATCGGTGCCCGACGTGGCCAGGAAAGCCGACCTGCCGGCGCGAGCAGCCGTCACTGCGTCGGTCTCCGACTCGAACTCACCCAGGACGGTCTCCGTCGGGTCGATCCCGCCTCGCTCCTCGACGAATTGGACTGCTTCGAACATGTCGACCTCCTGTCTCGAGGATAGCCCGCCATCACGGACAGTGATGAGGTTTATGCTGGCCCATCGTGAGTTCCATCCACACGTTCTGGGGTGAGATCGCGGTCGGCATCAGCGGGGTCGTCGGGCTGTGGGGAGTCCTCATGTACCGCAGAGAATCGGTCCCGCGCCTCTACTACTGGGCGGTGGGTTTCGCCATCGTGAGTCTTCTGTTCCAGGTCCTCCTGGGTGTCCTCGCCATGTCCACCGAGGACATCGACCCCGGTAACCAGCATGTGTTCTATGGGGTCGTGATCGCAGTCACATTCGCCTTCGCCTACATATATCGAGCTCAATTCAGGAAACGACCCGCCCTGTACCTCGGCTTGCTCTTACTGTTCACCATGGGCCTCGGTATCAGAGGCATCATGACCTTCGGAGGGAACTTCTAGATGTTGCTCGATGACAAGAAGCTGTTGATCACCGGGGTCCTCACGGACGACTCGATCGCCTGGCACACCGCTCGGGTCGCCCAGGAGGAGGGCGCCGAGATCGTTTGCACCGGATTTGGCCGGGGTCTGCGTCTCACCCAGAGGTCGGTGCAGCGTCTCCCGGCCGAATGTGACGTGCTGGAGCTCGACATCAACGATCCCGCTCATGTCGACGCCATGGTCGCCGACCTGGAGGGTCGCTGGGGGAGGCTCGACGGTGCACTTCACGCCATCGCCTTCGCTCCCGAGGACGCGCTGGGTGGGAACTTCTTGAACACCCCGGTCGAGTCGGCGCAGACTGCTTTCACCGTCTCGGCATTCTCCTTCAAGACACTCGCCGTCGGGCTGTTGCCCCTCATGCAGAGGGCGGGCGGGGGGTCGCTGGTGGCCATGGACTTCGACAACACCCAGGCCTGGCCGGCATACGACTGGATGGGTGTCGCCAAGTCGGCTCTGCAGAGTGTCACCCGCTATCTGGCGCGGGACCTCGGGCCCCACAACGTCCGGGCGAATGCGGTGTCCGCCGGGCCTCTGGGCACGGTGGCGGCAAAGTCGATCCCGGGCTTCGCCAGGTTCGACGAGGTGTGGGGAGAGCGTTCTCCGCTGGCCTGGGACACGGCGAACCCAGACCCCGTGGCCCGGATGGTGTGTGTGTTGCTCAGTGACTGGGCCGTGATGACTTCGGGTGAGATCGTGCACGTGGATGGCGGCTTCCATGCAGTGGCCACCGGGCCCGGAGCCGACTGACGTCAGACGGCGGCGGGGACGCTGGAAGGTGCGGCCGGGAGATCGAGCACGAAGGTGGCTCCCCCACCCTCGGTTGCCTCGATCCGCACCGACCCGTGCATGACCTCGATCAGGCTCTTCACGATCGAGAGACCCAGCCCGGTGCCACCCTTGGAGCGGGTGTCGGACTGATCGAGCTGGGTGAACCGCTCGAAGATGTTCTCCTTCTCCCTGTCCGGGATGCCCGGCCCATGGTCGACGACGGCGATCATCGCCCGCTGCCCCTTCTGCCACGCGTACAGCTCGACGGTCGAGTCGGGCGCGTACTTCGCCGCGTTCTCGACCAGGTTGATGAGGATGCGGGAGAAGTGGTCGCGGTCGGCGAGGACGGAGAGGTTGGCGGGCTCCACGGTCATGCTCGGCTCGATCGACACCACCCGGTTGACCTCGTCGAACATCTCCTTGACGGCGACCGTCTCGGGATGGACCGGGATGGCTCCCCGGTCGATGCGTGAGACGACGAGCAGGTCTTCGATGAGGCGTTGCAGCCTCCCTGCCTGGCGACGGGCGCTGATGAGGAGTTGTTGGGACGTGGGCTCGGGTGGGGCTAGCTCGGGGCGGTTGACGGTGTCGAGCGACCCGATGATCGATGTGAGGGGGCTGCGCAGCTCATGGCTGACGGTGGACACGAAGTCGGTCTTCATCTGCGCCACCTCCTCGAGACGGCGCGTCATCTCCGCCTGGGCCTCATAACGGCCGATCTGGCTGAGAACCAAACCCGCCGGCGCCGCCAGGGAGCCGAGTTGCTCCAGCTGCTCCTCGGTGAAGTCACCCTCATAGGGGTCACCGACGATGATGGCCCCCACCCTCATCGACTCCACCTTGAGCGGAGCAACCAGGGCCTGTTTGAGCCCGAGATCCTTGAGCAGGATGTGTGACTCCGTGTCCTCGTCGACCCGCTTCACGTAGATCGGCTTGGCGGCACGGTACGTCTGGGCGACGACGCTCGGTGCGTTGATCTCGACCGAGATCGGGTCGGTGTCGAGTGGGTAGCCGTTCACCCAGATCGGGCTCATCACCTCGAGCAACTGCATCTCACCGTCGTGGAGGAGCACCACGCCGACCTGGGCGTCGAGATACTTGCAGATCGTCCCGATGAGGTGGGGGACGATCTCGGCCAGCGACTCGGCGCGGGCGAGGGTGGCGCTCACGGCATAGAGACGCTCGAAGTCGAGTCGCTGTTGCTCGAGCTTGGCCTCTTTCCCGAACGACGTGACCGCTTCCTTCTCGAATTCGAAGCCGACCAACGCCGTCGAGGCGGCCACAACGAGGACGACGACGATCGGGGCCAGGTAGTCACCGACGACGTTGGCTTCGGGGATCGTCGACGAGATGAAACCGACGGCAAGTGCGATTATCACAGTGACCAGGGCGTGAGCCCACCAGGTGAGGAGGAGCCCGGAGACGGCGGCTATCCCGAAGAGGATGGGTGTGGCGGTGTTGTTGAGCTCGGGGATGACGGCCAGTGCGGTGATCCCGGCGATGAGGCCGAGCAGCCAGCCGGTGGCCGCCCATGGCGCCGCCTCCGAGCGCATCATGCGGTCCCATCGCGTGGCCGTGGAGAGGATCAGGAGAGCCGACAGGCCCGCCATGGGTATGAAGAACTCGGGCTCGGTGAACAGTTGGGTCCCATCGGGCAGGGGGCTGCGCACCGCCTGATAGCCGATGATGATGAGGACGACCCACGCGACGGCTGAGGCCCGTCGCAGCAACGACGACCGAAAACGCGCCATCGACTCGTTGACACTCGTGCCGAGCGTCTCGCTAGTCATGGGTTTGGGGGCTCACGAAAGTATTCTCGGCGTTTCTCCCGGTCTGATCGAGGATTGTTATTGGCTCTGCGCTCATTTCTTGACGGTGCCCTCTTCGCCGAGGTGTACGGATCGGGGGTGCCCGAGGTGCTCGCTCTCCACGGATGGGGGAGACGGGGAAACGACTTCTCCGCCTCGCTCCACGATATCGCCGCCATTGCTCCAGACCTCCCGGGCTTCGGTGCCTCGCCGACACCCGACCGCGTGATCGGGGCCGAAGCCTATGCAGACATTGTGGCCCAAATCCTCGACACGTTCGATAGGCCTCCGGTCCTCGTCGGGCATTCCTTCGGGGGCCGGGTTGCGGTGTGCCTGGCTGCGAAGCATCCCGATCGTGTCGGCCCATTGGTGCTGACGGGAGTTCCATTGATACGTCTCGAGACCGGGCGGCGGCCGGCGGCAGGGTTCCGGATGGTCCGCTGGCTCAACTCCCTCGGTTTGATCTCCGACGAGCGGATGGAGCGCGAGCGGAAACGAAGGGGCTCGGCCGACTACCGAGCCGCAGACGGTGTGATGCGTGACATCCTGGTCAAGCTGGTCAACGAGAGCTACGAGGGGCAGTTGAGCCGTATCGAGGCCCCGGTCCGTCTCGTCTGGGGCGAGAACGACCGGGATGTCCCGGTTTCGGTGGCGGAGACCGCCTCCGCCCTCCTCGCCCACGCCGAGCTGGAGGTTCTCGAGGGAGTGGGGCACTTCGTGCCCATCGAGGCTCCCGAGGAGCTGCGACGGGTGGTCAGCGGGGTGCTCGGATGACATGGTGGTTGGTGGCGGCATGCGCCCTCGCCACCGTGCCGGCCGGCCTGCGATGGCTTCGCGTCGCCCAGCGCGAGCACTATCTCCCCGGCGAGGTCACTCGGTTCGCGGTGCGCTGGTGGATGCGCACCACCTTCGTCAACAGGGTGCTCGACTCGGTTGGCCTCATCGGGGTGGTCTGGACCGTCTTCGCGCCTGCCCTCGGGTTCGTCGTGCCCATCACCGCATCGGTCGGCCCGATCGGTCTCACGGTGCGCGGCATCACCTCACCCCTGGCGTGGACGCCACGCTTGCGCAGGGTGGCCATTGCCACGGCTGTGACACTGGGCTTGTGTTACGGGGCGGCCGGCACCCTGGCCGTCCCACTGCTCGCGGTAGTACCGCTCTACGTGATCAGCGGGATGATCGACCTCTCCCTCTGGTTGCTCCGCCCGTACGAGCGACGTCGGGGCGACGAGTGGGTGGAGAGGGCCAAGACGAAGCTGCACACCGTGGATCCCGAGGTGGTCGCCATCACCGGTTCGTTCGGGAAGACGACCACCAAGAGCTACCTGGCCCACCTCCTCGGTGGATCGAGACGTGTCATCGCCAGCCCGGCGTCGTTCAACAACCGGATGGGTCTCGCCCGGGCCATCAACGAGAACCTGACACCGGGGACCGAGGTGTTCATCGCCGAGATGGGGACATATGGGTTCGGCGAGATCGCCGAGCTGTGTGAGTGGATCCCGCCCAAGGTGGCCGCGATGGTGTCGATAGGGCCCGTGCACCTCGAGAGATTCGGGACGTTGGAGAACATCGCCCGGGCCAAGTCGGAGATACTCGATCGTGCCGAAGTCGGTGTGATCTGTGTCGACTACCCCCAGCTCCGTCAGATCGCCGACGAGCGCGCCACAGACCTCAGGATCATCGAGGTCTCGGCCCGGGACGGCGTGCACATCGCGGGCGAGCGGGTCATGGACCTCCCCGAAGGGGCCTTCGGCGCCAACCTCGCCGTGGCGCTTGGGATCTGCGCCGCGCTGGGTGTGTCTCCGGCATCGGTCGTCGATCGTGCCACGAACCTTCCCAAGACGGAGCATCGCCAGTCGCTCATGACGGCCGCCAGCGGATTCACGATCATCGACGACACCTTCAACTCGAACCCAGACGGAGCCCGGTCGGCGCTCCACGAGTTGATCAAGGCCGGACAGGCCGGTCGCACCGCCGTGGTGACTCCGGGGATGGTCGAGCTAGGCCGTCGGCAAGACGAGGAGAACGAGGACTTCGCCAGGATGGCGTCCTCGCAGGTCGACCATTTAGTGATCGTGGGGCGGACCAACCGGGGGCCCCTCCTGAGGGGTTCCGACAACGGCAAGGCTTCGGTTACCGTCGTCGACTCACGCGAGGAGGCCGTCGAGTGGGCACGGGAGAATCTCGGCTCGGGCGACGCGGTCCTCTACGAGAACGATCTCCCCGACCATTATCCATGAGCAAATGACGTCAGCAGTCGTATTCGGCGGGCCTTCTGATGAGCACGACATCTCGATCCTGACCGGTCTGCAGGTGGCGAGGGCGCTCGACGACATCGAAGCCATCTACTGGTCTAAATCGGGTGAGTGGCACTCGGTCGACCCGACGCTGGAGGCCGGCGACTTCGTGGATGGCGTTCCCCGGAAGTCGAGAGAGATCTCGTTCGTCGTCTCTCCCGGCCAGGGCTTCGTCGTCAAGAAGAAGCCCCTGGCCATCGAGGCGGTGCTCATCGCGTGTCATGGGGGGCCGGGAGAGGATGGGACCCTGCAGGGAATGCTCGACCTCACCGGTTTGCGTTACACCGGGACGGGTCAAGCGGCCTCGGCCCTGGGTATGGACAAGCTCGCTTTCGGGTCGGCCATGGCGGCGGCAGGGCTGCCCACGCTTCCCCGAACACTGGTGACGACGGGAGATGAGCCCGCCCCGAGCTTCGCCGGGCCCTTCATCGTCAAGCCCCGCTTTGGCGGCTCCTCGATCGGGATCGAGATCGCAGAGGACTGGGCAACCGTCCTGGCGTTGAAAGGATCGTCCCGCTATCTCGACCAGGGAGCGGTGGTGGAGCCGTTCCTGGCCGGGAGTCGCGATCTCCAGGTGGCGGTGCGCACCCACCCCGCCTGGGAGCTCTCCGCGGTGGAGGCCCCGGCCCGATCCGGAGATGGAATCTACAGCTACGACCAGAAGTACCTGGCCTGGGGTGGTGAGGTGAGTGGTGGCCGGGAGCTGCCTGCCAGCATCGACGAGGCGACGATGAAGGGGGTCCACGACCTCTCGAGACGTGTCACCGACGTCGCCGGGCTGCGTGGCATCTGTCGCATCGACTACCTCGAGAAGGACGGCTCCCTTTACGTCAACGAGGTCAACACCATCCCGGGGTCGATGTCTGTGTATCTGTGGATCGATCCACCGGTTTCCCGTGCCCAACTGTTCCGGGACATGCTTGCGGAGGCGGCTTCGGTGCCGACTCGTGAGTTCTCTACCGCGGGCAGCGACGGCACGGCGCTGAGGAGCGCCGGGACGATCGCTTCGAAACTTGGCTAGTTGTTAGAGGTGCACCACCGGGCAGGTGAGGGTGCGGGTGATTCCGTCCACTGCCTGGATACGGGCAACCACCAGCTTGCCGAGCGAGTCGACGTCGTCACTACTCGCCCGCACGATCACGTCGTAGGGACCGGTGACATCGTCGGCATTCTCGACGCCGGGGATGTTGCGGACTTCCTCTGCAACGACGGCTGCCTTTCCGACCTCCGTCTGGATCAGGACATAAGCCTGGACCAAGTGAGCCTCCTATCGCTCAGGTAGGGGCGGGAGACTAGTTGACCGCTTCGACCCACGTCCCGATGAAGACGCCGGTCGGCATCTGGAGGTCTCTTCAGCGGTGCGGGGCCGGCTCACCCCGGGATAGCGCCGTTTGTCTCTGGGCGATATGGCGGGCGACGTGCTCGGCGTCGCGCCCCACACCGGCCACCAGAGCCGAGCTCAGGGTGCTCTGGAACAGCAGACCCATGAAATAAAGGCCCGGTTGTGACTCGACCACGCCGCGCTCGTGGCGCGGATAGCCCCATTCGTCGAGGATGGGCGCATCGATCCAGGTGAAATCGGGGCCGAATCCCGTGCACCAGATCACGTTGCGCACGTCGAGGGCCCGGCCATCCTCCAGCAGCGGGAGTCCATCCTCGACACCGGAGGTCCGGGCCACGCGCTCCACGCCGGCGACAATGAAGTCCTTCTTCTTGACTCGCCCGAGAGGCACCCCGCGTGGTGGGTGGAGGAAATGGTCGCGGACTCTCCTCCCGATCGGGTTGGCGACGTCGAGCACCCGTGACGCCACGATCCACATGATCGGCGTGAAGAGGCGATCGGGGATCGTCCCCGGTGTCGTCGGCTCCATCCCGACATCGCGTCCGGAGAGGAAGACGTCGTGCTCGTCGGACAATTCGATTGCGATCTCTGCTCCGGAGTTGGCCGCACCGACCACGAGCACGGCGCCGTCCTGGAGTTGGGATGGCCTTCGGTAGTGATAGGAGTGCATCTGCAGGATGTCTTCGCCCAGATCTTCGGCGAAGTCGGGGACCCTCGGGTGGTGATAGGCACCCGTTGCCACCACGACGTTGTCGGCCGTGACGACGCCCTCTCCCGTCTCCACCAGGAAGCCATTGTCGACTGTGGAGACACCCTCGACCCGCACTCCGGTTCGAATCGGCAGCTCGAATCGTGTGGCATAAGCGGCCAGGTAGTCCGCCATGTCGTCCTTGGAGAGGATCGAGTGTGGTGGTCCCGGCTGCGCGAGCCCGGGGAGACCGCTGTAGGCACTCGGTGTGAAGAGGTGGAGGGAGTCCCAACGATCACGCCATGCACCCCCGATTTCGTCGTGCTCCTCCAGGATGAGATGGTCGATCCCGGCGTCGCTCAGGTGGTAACCGGTGGCCAGGCCGGCCTGGCTCCCCCCGACGACCACGGTGTCGATCTCCCCGGGGAGTGATGGGTTGACGTTCGAATCACTGATCTGAGGGCCCCTTCGCGGCCGTCGGCGTCTGAGATCGAGCCTATGGCCGCGGTCGACGACCGGCCATCGGGAATTCTCCCGAGCCGACCAGACCGTGCTCCATGGCGAAGAGGGTGGCCGCGGCGCGTGTGGAGACTCCGATCTTCCGATATGCAGCCTGGATGTGGGTATCCACGGTCTTTGCGGAGATCTCGAGCCGGCGGGCCATCTGCTTGGTCTGCAAACCCCTCGCCAGCAGGCTCATGACCTCGATCTCGCGATCGGTGAGACCGGATGGGTTGTCCACCTCCGGGCTCGGCTCGCCCAACGCCTCCACGGCACAGCGCACCATGGCCGGGTCGAGCAGCCCCGAGTTCGCCTGCTCGACCACGATCCCGGAAGCATCGGCAGATGGAAGAGGATCCCGGTAGGACCGGGGCTCGGTGAGGGCGTGCAAGGTGTCGGTCGCGGCAATCAGACGTGCCGGGTGATCCAATGTCTTCGCCGTCATGCCCCGGTGGTAGCCGGAGCCGTCGAGACGTTCGTGATGACAGCTGGCGGCCGACGCAAGATCGGCGAGGAAGGGGCTCTGGGCCAGGATTCGCTCCGAGTGATAGGGGTGGAGCCGGACTTGCTCCATCTCGTCTCGGGTCAGAGGCCCGGGCTTCTCCCAGACCGAGGGATCGACCGACACGCGACCGATGTCGTGAACCATTGCCGCGCGTCGCATCTGGGCGACCTCCCGATCGTCGAACCCGGCGATCTCCGCGGCCCGTTCGGTGAGCCTGGCGACACCGGACGAATGACCGGTGAGGGAGGGGCCGAGCAGGTCGCTGAAATCGGCCATGGCCGCCAGCGCGGCGTCGATGGCTGGGCCCTCCAGTCCGAGGTGCGGCGTCGGCTCGGCCTGGAGGACCTGGTTCCACGTGTCCTCGGTGGGCCGGCCCGAATCGAGCACTTCCTCTGCGTTGGCCACGAATGTCGCCACGATCTCGGGGTCGAAGGCTCGTCCTGCACGACTCGCAATCGTTTCGACGGCGTGCCCGTTGCCCCCGATCATCGTCTGAAAAGCCACGTCCCGCGACAATTCACTCACTCTCAGCGGCAGCGGGATCTCATCCTCCCGGGCGCGACGCAGCCACCCTTTGCCATCCCATCTCTCGGTGAGGAATCGGAACATCTCCGACAACTCGTGGGGGAGACCCAGACGATCGGACATGGCCTCGGCCACCTCGCAAAGCGCGCGCTGATGGGTGCTGTTGGAGAGGAGGGCACGTGGTGCCCGTCTGACGATTTCGAGGGCTCTGCGTGCCCCATGGGCCTCCGGTGGTGGCAACGCTCGAAGCACGCCTCGAGCCAGCTCCGCTCGCGATCCGAAGAGATGCGGGATCACGTTGTCGGTCTGATGGCCGCCGAATATCTCACTTCCCTCGTGGGCATCGGACGTGCAGCCCACGTATGTGAGGAGACAGGCGTAGTACGCGAGTCGCTTGTTCTCCGGGCCCAACCCCATCAGGTCGGCGAGCCGGGTCGCGATGAGGGTGGCCCGAAACCCGTGCTCGAGGGGAAAGCCCATTCCGAGATCGGTGGCGAGGCAGAGAGAAGCGACGATCTCGGCGGACCGAACCCGGTTCGGCGACGATGCTGAGGTCACTCGGCCAACCGTAGGCGAAGCAGGTCCCCGACACGATCGGGTCTGGGACCTCGCGGTCGGGTCTAGTAGCCGTCCTGGCCGAGACGGATCGCGCTCACGAAGGAGCGGCCGTCCTCGTCAGTCGTGTCGAAGATGATGCGTTGCCCTTGACGCAGAGTGCGAAAGACAGATCCCTGGAGTGACCCCGGGCGCAAGAAGACCTCGGAGCTATCTGCGTCACGCACGACGATTCCCACCCCTGTGACCGGGTCGTAGGTCTTGACGACGCCCTGGTCCATGTCGGTGGAGCCTAGGCCTTGACGACTTTGCCGGCCCGGATGCAAGACGTGCACACACGGGCGCGACGGGTGTTCGAGCCGTCCTTGACCCTGATCCTCTGGATGTTGGGCAGCCAGCGACGGTTGTTCCGCTTGTGGGAGAAGCTGACGGACTTGCCGTAACCCGGCTCTTTTCCGCAGACCTCGCAGCGATAAGACATGACAAGTTCTCCTGGGACGGTCAGTGAAAGTACGGGGAGCCCCGCAGACCGAGCGCAATGTTAGCGAGTGGATGGGCCAAGTCCCACTCGGCAGTTACCGTTCGAGACATGGCCACCCTCAGCCGTCTCGCCGCCGTCGATGTGGGCGAGGTCAAGGGTCTCGGTGGAAGACGCAGCGAGAGCCTCAAGAAAGCAGGTATCCGGAGCGTGGTGGATCTCCTGCACCACGTGCCGCGCAGGTACATCGACCGATCGCTGAAGTCCGACATCGCCTCGGTCCCGATCGGACAGGAGGTGACGATCATCGGATCGGTGAGCTCGGTGCGGGATCGTCGGCCCCGGCGAAATCTCCACATCATCGAGGCGGTGATCGAAGACGACTCGGCGCGAATCAAGGCGGTTTGGTTCAACCAGGGATTTCGGGTGCGACAGCTGGAGGGCGCCACCGAGGCCGCCTTCTCCGGTGTCGTCGAGTCATTCCGCGGATCGCTGCAGATGAAGTCGCCCGAGGTCGACGTGCTGAGCAATGGCTCCGAAGGACTGACCGTGGGTCGGGTGGTGCCCGTCCACTCCACGGTGGGCGGGGTCGGCCCCGGCCACATCCGGAGGGCCATCCACAACGCATTGCGAAGATCCCAGCCCATCGACGACACCGTGCCTGCCGAGCTCAAGGCCGTCAACGGGCTGATGGAGCGTGACGCCGCATTTGCCGCCATCCACTTCCCGGAGTCGCTCGACGAGGTCGGACCGGCCCGGAGGCGACTGGTCTACGACGAGCTGTTTCGCCTCGAGGTTGCCCTGGCGCTGCAGAAGAGACATCAAGCCAAGACATCCAACGGCATCGCCCACGAGCCAAACGGCCAGCTGGTGGATCGTTTCCTCAGCGGTCTCCCCTATGAGCTGACGGCCGCACAGGACCGCGTGCTCGGCGAGATCGAGTCCGACCTCAGGCAGACTCACGCCATGCACCGTCTGCTCCAGGGGGAGGTGGGCTCGGGCAAGACCGTCGTGGCAGTGGCCACCCTGCTTCGCGGTGTCGAAGGTGGTTGGCAGGGGGCACTGATGGCCCCCACCGAGGTTCTCGCCGAGCAGCACTACCTGGGGTTGCGGGGGTTGCTCGCCGAGGCGGGTCTCTCCCCGGCCCTGGGAGACACGCATATGGGTATGGACAGTCTGTTCGCCGAGGCCACATCCGGGCCGGCGGTGCATGTCGCGCTGCTCACAGGGTCGACCGCCACCGCCAACTACGACCCGGAGATCGGGCGTGCCGAGCTGGCGGCGGACATCGCCAGGGGCCAGGTCGATCTCGTCGTGGGCACCCATGCCCTGATACAGGAGGGTGTCGAGTTCGCCCGTCTCGGGGTCGCCGTCGTCGATGAGCAGCACCGTTTCGGCGTCGCCCAGCGCGTGATGCTCAAGGAAAAGGCAGACCTGGCCGAGCCCGACCTACTCATCATGACCGCGACACCCATCCCGAGGACGCTCTCGATGACCATGTATGGCGATCTCGAGGTCTCCATCATCGACGAGATGCCGCCGGGGAGGACGCCGGTGGCCACGAAGCTGATCTCGAAGGTGGAGGAGGCCATGGCCTGGAGGGCCATCGAGGAAGAAGTCGCCGAAGGCCGACAGGCATTCGTGGTCTGTCCGCTGGTCGACGACAGCCCCAAGGTGGAGGCGGCATCCGCCACGGCGGAGCACGACCGTCTCTCGGCACTGCTGCCCGGCCTCCGCGTCGGTCTGATCCACGGACAGATGAGGTCTGCCGACAAGGAACAGGTCATGGCCTCATTTCGTTCGGGCGAGATAGATGTCCTGGTGTCCACGACCGTCATAGAAGTGGGCATCGACGTGCCCAACGCCACCGTGATGGTCATCGAGGACGCACAGCGCTTCGGGCTCAGCCAGCTCCACCAGCTGAGGGGGCGGGTGGGACGTGGGCGGCATCCCGGGACATGTCTGCTTCTGGCCGACCCGACCACCACCGAGGGCGAGGAGCGCCTCTCCGCCATGGTGGGGACGACCGACGGGTTCCGCCTCGCCGAGGAGGACTTGCGGATCAGGGGCCAGGGCACGGTCTTCGGAACGCGGCAATCGGGCGTGAAAGACCTCAAGCTCGCCAACATCCTCTCCGACTTCGACATCCTCGTGCCGGCGAGACGAGACGCTTTCGCTCTCGTCGACTCCGACGAGACCCTGGCCGGTCATCCCGAGCTGCGCGAGGAGATCGCGGCGATGCTCGGCGATGAGGTCGCCTGGTTGTTCGTCAGCTGATGCGCATAATCGCCGGTAAGGCAGGCGGTCGAAGGCTCAAGGCCCCCGACACACGGGACACGAGACCGGTCACCGACCGGGTGCGGGAGGCCGTCTTCTCGTCGATCGGCGATTGGGTGCAAGACGCCATCGTCGCGGACCTCTATGCCGGCTCGGGGTCCTTCGGGCTCGAGGCGCTGTCACGTGGCGCGGAGTCGGCCGTGTTCGTCGAGAGGGGCCGCAAGGCACTACAGGCCCTGCGCGCGAATGTGGGCGCGGTCGGCCTCGGGGGCACGATCATCGAGGGCACGGTGCAGAGTTATCTGGCCCGGGCGAATCACCGGTTCCACCTGGTCTTCATGGACCCTCCGTGGCCCGACCCCACCGAGCAGATGGAGGCCGACATGGCGGCACTCGACCGTCTGCTCCTGCCCGACGCCGAGGTCGTGGTGTCGAGACGACACGACGACCGAGGCCCGGTCACACCCGAAAACTGGCGGGTTGCCACCGATAAGCGATACGGGGATACCAGAATCATCAGATACGAGAAGGTAGAAGACGTTGACGACGGCTCTGTGCCCGGGGAGCTTTGACCCTCCCACCAACGGTCATGCCGATGTGATCGGCAGGGCGATGGACTTGTTCGATCGTGTCGTGGTGGCGGTCATCGACAACCCCTCGAAGAGATCGATGTTCAGTCCGGACGAGCGCAAGGCTCTCCTCACCGACATCTACGGCGATGCCATCGAGGTGACCTCTTTCAGTGGTCTCCTCGTGGACCACGTTCGCGACACCGGCGCAGACACCGTGGTGAAGGGGCTTCGGACCATGGAGGACTACGAGTACGAGACGCAAATGGCACAGATGAACCGGCACCTGACGGGGATGGAGACCCTCTTCATGCCGACGCGTCCCGAATATCGATTCATCTCATCGTCGCTGGTGAAGGAAATCGCACGATTGGGTGGCTCCGTAGCCGGGTTGGTGCCCGACGTGGTGGAGAAAGCATTGAAGGAGAAGCTGTCATGACTACGTCCGATACCCAGGTCGAGCCGGAGGTCGTCGTCGACACCAGCGACCCTGTCGAGGCGCCGGCGGGCCAGCCGGAGGTCGATGACATCCTGGACATCGTCGACGACTTGATCGTCCACCTCCACGAGGCGAAGACCATGCCTCTGTCCTCGAACGCCTTGGTCGACCGGGAAGTCTTCCTGACCAGGCTGGAGACCCTGCGGGCGAGTCTTCCCGACGAGCTGCGCGCCGCCCGGTGGATGGTCCGCGAGCGCGAGGCGTTCATCTCACGCACCAACGAGAAGTCGAGGGAGATCGTCGACAATGCCCGCAAAGAGGCCGACGCCCTGGTCGCCGAGTCGAACATCGTCGCCGAAGCCGTCGAGGAGGCGAACATCCTCGTGCGCAGGGCCGAAGGTGAGTCCCGTCGACTCAGACTGGAGGCGGAAGACGAGATCGAGCGGAAGCTGCAGAAGATGGAGCATTTGCTGACCGAGCTCACGGCCCAGGTGCAGAACTCACGTGCCGAGTTTCATCAGGCGCGGCCACGACCACCCGAAGTCCCCATCTGAGATGACGACTGACCTGGTGGTCGATGTCGGCGACCTGGTTGGACACCCGGAGGCGAGCCGAGAGTTCTCCGGTGCGGACCAGGTGTCGCTGCGGTTGGGCGATGTCGTCGTCAGGGGCCCCATGGTGGTCGAGGGTGTCGTCCGTGGCACCATCGACGGGGTCATCGCCGACTTCGCGGTGACGGCTCCGGCCCGATTCGCCTGTGTGCGTTGTCTCACCGAGTGGG
>JBAPYG010000552.1:0-7009 GCA_049284615.1 Acidimicrobiia bacterium | reverse complement strand
GTGGTACGTCGGGGATCCCGCAGATGCGTCGTCGGTGCTGTACGACCCTTCACTGCGCTTCGCTCTCAACCAGAGTCTAAAGCTGGCCCTCCTGACGATGTTGGTGGCGACCCCGATCGGGGTCGCTCTGGCCATCGGCCTGGCTCGCTGGCGGGGCCGCGGGTCGAAGCCCGCCAACTTCCTGATGCTGTTCCCCCTGGTGACCCCGGAGATCGTGATGGGTGTGGCGCTCTTCCTGGTGTTCGACAACCTCTACGACTTCGTGACATTCGGGACGGTGGCCCAACTCCTCGGGCACGTCACGTTCTCCATCTCCTTCGTCGTCATCATCGTGCGGGGGCGGCTGTTTGCCATCGGCCGCGATTACGAGGAGGCGGCGATGGACCTCGGTGCGTCGCCGTCGGAGGCCATGCGCCGGGTGTTGCTCCCCTTGCTCGCGCCCGCCCTGCTCGCCTCGTTCGCGATCGTGTTCGCCCTCTCCATCGACGACTTCGTCATAAGCCAGTTCCTCGTTGGTGGCGCAGACTCGGTCACCATCCCGGTGCGTCTCTACTCGGGGGCGCGTCTTGCGCCTCCCCCATCGCTGAATGCGCTGGCCACGGTTCTGATGGTGATCACGATCGGCGCCATCACCGTGGCCGCTCTGGGCATGAAGTTCCTCGGCCGCCGCTTCGGGTCGGGTGACGACTCCGCTCTCGAGACGGTGGGGCGACTCGAGATCTGACCGGCTCAGGATGGGTCGGGCTGTTCGTCCCGGTGCAGCACCTTGATCGCTTCGGCTGGCATGTGGAGATGGATGGTGTCGCCGTGGCGATAGGACGCCATGTGACCTTCGTTGGCCACCGTGACCTGGATCTCGGTGTGGTCGTCCACCCTGACCAGGAGGTTGAGCACGGGGCCGGCATATACGGTGCGGTCGACGGTCACCGCGATGGTGTTGGGAAGCGTGTCATCCGCCGCCACGATCTTGACCCTCTCCGGGCGAATCGACACCACGGCCGGGCCCGGTGTCACGGGATCCGCCGTCGTCGCCACCAGGTCGTGGGGGCCGAGGTGCACCGTGGCCTGCCCGGGCACGCTCGCTGGGTCCACCATCACATCCATCAGATTTGAGACGCCCAGGAAATCGGCGATGTAGCTGCTCACCGGGGACTCGTACACGTCCGCCGGCGTGCCCAACTGCTCGACCTTCCCGTGTGACATCACCGCCATGCGATCCGACATCGTGAGGGCCTCCTCCTGGTCATGGGTCACATAGATGAAGGTGATGCCGATCTCCTCCTGGAGGGTCTTGAGCTCTATCTGAAGGGCCTTGCGCAGCTTGGCGTCGAGAGCACCCAGCGGCTCGTCGAGGAGTAGCACCGACGGGTTGAGCACCAGCGAGCGTGCCAGGGCCACCCGCTGTTGCTGACCGCCGGAGAGCTGTGTCGGCTTGCGCTTCTCCATACCGTCGAGACGCACCAACTCGAGGGCCCGGCCCACTTTGGAAGTCGACTCCTCCTTACTGAGCTTGTGGTATTTGAGGCCAAAGCCAACGTTCTGCTCGACGGTGAGATGGGGGAACAGGGCGTAGCTCTGGAACACGGTGTTCACGGGGCGCTTGTGGGGGGGTGTGGTGGCCATGTCGACCCCATCGATGAGGATGGCGCCGGAGTCGGGCCGCTCGAAGCCTGCTATCAGACGGAGCGTCGTGGTCTTGCCACATCCAGAGGGGCCGAGCAGCGAGAAGAACTCACCGTCTTCGACGGTGAGGTCGACCTCGTCGACCGCAGTGACCTCGTCGAAGGTCTTGACCAGTCCGACCAGCTCGACGACACCGCTCACCGGGTCTGTCCGATCACGGGCCGACCCAGCCGGGGGCTGAGTGTCACTCCCCAGGTTTGACCCAGCGGGGGTCTGGGTGTCACTCCCCAGACGTCACGACGTGATGACATCAGCGAAGCCGTCGAGTGTCTCCAGGTATCGGTCGATGTCATCCATCGAGTGTTGCACGGAGATCAACCACTGCTCCCCTTTCGCCCATGGTGGGAGGAACACACCGCGATTGAACTGATACAGCCACGCCGCGATTGCGTAGCGCTCATCGATGCGGAGGAAGTCGCGATAGGTCTTCATGGGCTCGGATGAGTAGATCACACTCCCCTTGGCCCCTGCCGTGGCGACATGCGCCGTGAGATGGTGACGGGAGATGATCTCCTCGGCGCCACTCCTCATCTTGGTCTGCAGCCCGTCGAGGTGGTCGTATGTCTCCGGGACCATCACCTCGGTGAGCATCGCACGTGTGGCCGCCATGCTCAAGGGGTTGCCGTTGAAGGTTCCCACCTGATCGTACGTGCCATCGGTGATGGCGCCCATCACCTCCTCGGTGCCACCGATGGCGGAGATGGGCAGACCTCCCCCCAGTGCCTTGGCGAGGCAGACGATGTCGGGCTGCACCCCATAGTGCTTGGTGGCGCCACCGCGGCCCACGGTGAGACCGGTCTTCACCTCGTCGAACGTCAGCAGGGCGTCGTTGCGATCGGCGATCTCGCGTAGCCCTCCCAGGAACCCGTCGTCCGGCTTGAGTATGCCGCAGTTCTGCAGGATCGGCTCAACGATGATCCCGGCGATCTCGTCGGGGTGCTCGGCGAACAAGGTCTCGACGAGCGCGAGGTCGTTGAAAGTGGCGACCAAGGTCAGATCGATCATGGCCTGAGGGATCCCCGCGCCCGCAGCCACCGCCATGGGCCGGTGCTGGGGCCCGAGGCCATCCTCGTTCCACACCGAGACCATGGCCGCGTCGTGATGTCCGTGATAGGCCCCCTCGAACTTGATGATCAAGTCCCGTCCGGTGATCGCTCGCATCAGGTGGATGGCGTCCATCGTGGCTTCGGTGCCGGAGTTGCCGAAGCGCCACATCGGCATTCCATAGCGCTCGATCAACTGCTCGACGACGACGATCGCGTCGGGTGTCGGCTGGGCGAAGTGGGTGCCCCTGCGCACTCGCTCCGTGACGGCCGAGACGACGGCGGGGTGGGCGTGGCCCGCCAGCATGGCGCCATAGCCACCGTGGTAGTCGATGAACTCATTGCCGTCGACGTCCCATACCCTCGAGCCACGTCCCTCCTCGATCCAGATCGGCTGTGGCTTCGAGATCTGCCAGCTCGACGTGACACCGCCTGGCATGATCGAGTTGGCCCTGGCCGCGTATCGGGCAGCCCGGGGGGCGCGTTCCACGAACTTGCGCTCTTCGTCCCGGATCAGCCCGTCGAGCATCGCCGAAGACTGATCGACCGAGGGGAGCATGAGTGACCTTCTCTTTCCGAGTAACCTGACTCACCGTTCAGGATACACCCAGCCCCTCTAACCTGTCGGAGAGAATCGATGAGCGTTGCACCACTGAATCCCGCCGACATCGAGCGAGTCGTCGCACCCTTCGGGGAGAACCTCACATTGCCGGCCGCCGCCTATGTGTCGGACGAGGTCTTCGAGTGGGAGCTCGCCAACGTGTTCCGCTCGAGTTGGGTATGTGTCGGTAGGTCGGACGAGTTGGTGTCGCCGGGTCAGATCAGGGCCGTCGACGTCGCCGGTGAGGGCGTGCTGCTGGCCCGGGACCGCGACACCGCCGAGCTGACTGCATTCTCCAACGTCTGTCGTCATCGCGGCCACGAGCTGGCGCCTGTGGGCGACGCCATCGACGCCCGACTCATCCGGTGCCCGTATCACGCATGGTCCTACCGGTTCAACGGCGACTTGCGCGCCGCCCCCACCTTCACCCAAACCCCTGGCTTCGAACTCGGTGACTACCCGCTGGTGGCGATATCGGTGGCCGAGTACCTGGGCTGGGTCTGGGTCGATCTAAGCGGTGGCGCACCAGCCATCGAAGGTCACTTCGGAAACCTGGCCGAGTATTCGGCTCCCTACGAGACCGAGCGGATCCGAACCGCTGCGGTGCATTCCTATGTGGTCGACGCCAATTGGAAGGTCATCGTCGAGAACTACAACGAGTGCTATCACTGCTCGTCGATCCACCCCGAGCTGTGCGAGGTGACGCCACCCGAGAGCGGGCACGACCATCAGCCCACGGGGATGTGGTGTGGCGGGACCATGATCCTCAAGGACCACGCCGTGACCATGTCCCTGGATGGAGCCTCCAATGGAGTCAACTTCTCCGGGTTGGACGCCGAAGCGGCACGTGAGGTCTGGTACCTGACGGTAATGCCCAACCTCCTGCTCTCGATGCACCCCGATTACGTCATGACTCACCGACTCACCCCGCTCTCGGCCGGTCAGACGCACATCGAGTGCTCCTGGCTCTTCCCCCCCGAGGCCTTCGAGCTCGAAGGCTTCGACCCGGCCTATGCCGTCGACTTCTGGGACATCACGAATCGTGAGGACTGGACGGCATGCGAGAACGTGATGAAGGGCGTTCGGAACCTCGGCTACCGTCCCGGGCCCCTCTCCAGCTGGGAAGGCACCGTCTACCAATTCCTGGCGACCATGGGCCACCTGTATCGCGGCGAGGGCTTCGTCGTCCCACAGGTGGCCGTCCGCGACCTCAGCTGAGGCGTTGCTATAGCATCGGGTAGCGGTTTCCGAGACCTCTTGCTATAGCAACGCGGTTCGGTGTCAGTCGATGAGCGGTCCCACGCCACGCTTGCGCAGTTGGTCGGCGATGATGATGCGCTGGATCTCCGAGGTGCCTTCCCAGATTCTGTCGACGCGAAGCTCCCGGTAGAAGCGCTCGGCGACGTTCTCGCGCATGAAGCCACGACCTCCGAAGATCTGCACGGCGCGATCGGCGACCCTATTGGCCATCTCCGAGGCGTAGAGCTTGGCCATCGAGCAACGGGCGTGCTGGGCCTTCAGGTCGGCCCCGGCGTCGATGGAGCGGGCGGTCTCGTAGGTCATCAGACGGGCTGCCCACAACTCGGTCAGGGAGTCGGCCAGCATGAATTGGATCGCCTGGTAGTCGGCGATCTTCGAGCCATAGGCCTCGCGCTGCTCGGCAAAGGCGGTGGCCTCGTCGATCAGACGCTCGGCGGCGCCACAGCATCGGGCGGCGATCATCAGCCTCTCGTAGCGGAACCAGGCGTGGGAGAAGCCCATGCCATCACCCTCGGTGCCAACCAGGTTCTCGGCTGGAACGCTGACGTCGGTGAACCTCATCTCCCAGTGGTGGTGCCCATAGGTGTGTGCGTACTCGGGTACACGGAGACACTCGACCCCGGGAGCGTCCATGTCCACGAAGAAGAGGACGTGTCGCCCGGCGTTGGGGGCGTCGGCCAGCTTGGCCTGGAAGAAGACGTACGAGGCGAGGTTGGCCGAGGTCACGTGCCACTTGACCCCGTTCAGCACGTATCCGTCTTCGTCGCGGTGCGCCGTTGCCTCGATTCCGTCCACGTCGGAGCCCGCGCCCTCCTCGGTGATCGCGTAACACTCGTGGATCTCACCCGTGACCGTCGGGTGGACCCATCTCTCCATTTGGTGCTCGGTGACCACGTCTTCGATCCAGGATGGCCCCGTGCTCACCACCCAGCCGAGGGCGTTGGTGACACGACCTGTCTGTTCCTGGATGAGGGTCTGCTCCATCGTGGTGTAACCGGGCCCACCCATCGACTCCGGCATGTTGATCGATATCAGCCCGAGGTCGGCAGCCTTCGCCTGGTGCCCTTTGGAGATGCCGGGGCCGAGCTCGCCTCCGTTCATCTCCGCTTCGACCTCGAACGGGATCAGCTCGTCGACGAACCGGCGAGTGGTCTCTTTCAGCTCCGACTCGCGGGGGGTGAGGTCCATCGGGCGAGACGCTAGCAGCGAAGCCTGAACGGCCATTCAGGAATTTGGTCCCGTTTCGCGCACACAGAGGGCGCGACAGCAGTACATTCCGCCGATCCTGAATGGAGGTTCGAGATGAGGCGGGGTTTCGTCCTGCTGGCGGTGGCAATCATCACCGCGTCTTTGGTCCCGGTGGCTTCTGCACAGGAGGAGGTCGTCCTGCGCATCGGTCTCACCCAGGATTGGGAGACACTGAACCCCACTTCGGGATTTGCCGTCAGCGAGTACGAAGTGTGGAACGTCCAATACGCCCCGCTGGTCAACCTCTCGGCCGCCGACTTCTCCGACGAGCCCGGGCTCGCCGAGTCGTGGGAGGCTTCAGACGACGGGCTCACCTATACGTACACACTCCGTGAGGGGCTCACCTGGTCGGACGGGGAACCGTTGACCGCGGGCGATATCGCCTGGAACATCAACACGGCCCGCGATCAGGAGTGGGACAACATGATCTCGACGGTGGCCAATTTGAGCGCCACCGCAGTAGACGACCGGACGCTGGAGATAACCAGCTCGGTCCCTGATCCCAAGCTGCCGAATCTCGGTGTCTACATCCTCCCCCAGCACACCTGGGAGCCCATCGCCACCGACTATGACGCGGTCACCCAGTACGAACCTGGGGGCGACGTTCCGGGGAGTGGACCATTCATCGTCACCGAGTTCAACAAGGGCCAGTCGGTGGTTCTCGAGGCGAACCCCAGCTATTACGGATGGGAAGGCAACGAACCGCCATACGACAAGATCGTCTATCAGCTCTTCGAGAATCCCGACGCCATGGTTGCCGCCCTCCAGCAGAGTCAGTTGGATGCAATCCATGGCTTCCCGGCCTCGTCCGCCGATGCCCTCGAGGCAGATCCCAACATCGTGGTCGTCGCCGGGTCTCAGGGCGGCTTCGACGAGATCGCCATCAACGGCGGGGCCGCCGAGGGTCAGCCTCACCCTGCCCTGCTGGACGTCAACGTGAGGCGGGCTATCGCCCATGGCATCGACCGGCAGGCCGGCATCGAGGACCTCTGGTTCAACCTCGCTTCGCCACTGGAGGTGATGAGCCCCTCGGCCGATCCCAAGTGGCTGGCCGAGATCCCCGCCGAGGATCAGCTCACTTACGACCCGGATGAGGCGCGTCGTCTCCTCGACGAGGGGGGTTACGTCGACACCGATGGTGACGGGATCAGGGAGATGCCCGACGGCACCAACC
>JBAPYG010000551.1:0-3984 GCA_049284615.1 Acidimicrobiia bacterium | reverse complement strand
TACCCCCCAATCCTCGACGCGGCGCAGGTGGCAGAGCTGCTGGGCATGAATGTGCAGATGGTGCGGCGCTACGCCAGGGAGGGGCGGTTGCCCGCCTACAAGCTTCCCGGTGGTCGCACCTTCAAGTTCTTCAGAGACGAGGTCTACGAATTCCTCAAGTCTCATCCCGCGGTCGCTGCGGAGGATGAGATCAATGAAAGTCGGAAGACCTGACCACGCCGAGGATCATCTGAATCGGGACGATGAGACGGCGGTTGTCGACGTCCTGCATCTCGACATGGTCTTGGGCGATCACCTCGAGCCGGCCGATGACCATGTCGCCGGCCGGAAGCGTGAGCCGGACGACATGTGTCGAGGCGGAGTACTCGTGGAGCAGTGCTCGGAACGACTCCGCTCCCGGCGGTCCCGCTTCGGCCGGCTGATCGGTGGTCAACACCGACCAGCGCGCCGCCTCCAGCCTGACGTCCGCAGACTGACCAGGCCCATCGATGGTGGCGAAGTCTTCGCCGGCCCACGCCACCGCCCCACTGAAGCTGTGCCCGCCGAACTCGACCGACACTCGATCCCCCCGGTTGACCAGTTCCTTTGCCTGGTCGGAGAGCGTGAGCCTCCGTCGCCGATGGAGCTCGGTCAACCGCTCGTCCTCGGCCGCCTCCTCGGTCCACTCCCGGCCGGCGTTCTGTCGCAACTCGGAGGCGAGGTCCGGATCGGGGTATTCGCTGTTTTCCATGTCTTTTCGCGTTCTCGACATTCGTCCGCAGACACAAGATAGGTTGGCTTTTCGTGACCTCGTCACCCTTGAGCAAGCTCAGGGAAGCGGGCTCCCCGAAACCGGCACGCCGGCGCTCTGGCCGACGGCTCTCGGCCACTCATGTCCTGATAGCTGTTGTCGTCATACTCGCATTCGTCCTTAACCTCCTGGTGCTGCGGGATCGGAGCTCGACGGTTCTCGTCGCGATGGCCGACCAGCCCCTCACGACCGGTGCGCTCCTCTCACCGGAGAGCATCCGCCTCGTCCCCATCGACTCGGGCTTCGAAGGGCTCGACGAGCTGGTGACAGAGGAATCGCTCGCCGGGTTCGAGGGTTGGGTGCTCGACCGGGCGATCGCCCCGGGCGGGATGCTCGACCGCAGCTCACTGGTCGAGCCCGGGGAGGCCTCGGGTCTGCGCTCGATGAGCCTTCCGATTGCAGAGGAACACGCCGCCGGGGGTTCGCTGATCAGCGGGGACCGGGTGGATGTGATCTCGGTTGCCGGAGGGGCCGCGTCGTTCGTCGCAACCGACCTCGAAGTCACTGGAGTCGCCTCTGCCCCAGCGGGCTCGATCGGCACGACCTCTTCGTATCACGTAGTCGTGGCGGTGACTGCGGAGCAAGCGTTGGATCTGGCGGCCGCCCTCGCCTCCGACTCGCTCGAGCTCGTGCGCGCCACGGGCGCGGCGGAGGTCGTCGACCCGGCGCGGGAGGGCATCGATGAGCCCTGACATAGCCATCGCCGCTTCCGCCCGAGAGTGGCCCGATCGCCTGCATCGCTTCCTGCTCGACCATGGCGGCGGCCGGGTGGTCGACCGGGTGATGAGCGCCGATCAGGCCACGGAAGCCGACTTCGACATCCTGCTGATCGACGACGTGAGCTCTTTCCTCACCCCGCGTCTGGTGACGATGGTCAAACAGTCTGGTGGCGAGGTGCTCGGTGTGTTCGCGCCGGAAGACGGTTCCGACGCCAAGCGACGACTTCTCGAGTGTGGGATATCAGATGTGATCGAGACCGAGGCGACACCCGAGGAGTTTCTGGAGAGGATCCTCCAGACGCTGGAACACCGGACCCATCTCGAGCCGGATGAGAGCCATGAGTCCTCCACCGTCAGCATCGCGGTGACCGGGCCCAGCGAGGGCGTCGGAATGACCGAGGTCGCGATCTCCCTGGCGAGCACGCTGTCGGAGAGGACTGGCACGGTTCTGGTCGACCTGGACCCGGTGTGGCCATCGGTTGCGCAACGACTCGACCTGAGTGTCCACCCCAACATCCGAACCGCCATCGACCACGCACTCCACAACCCCGATCGACTCGAAGAGGCGGTGCATCAAGTGGGGGCGATGAGAGTCGTCGGGGGGAGGGCCGACGGCGTGCAGGGATCAGCCATCTCCAGACATGAGGTGCTCGCCCTCGTCGAGAGCCTCGGGCCCTACGTCGACGTGGTGGTTGCCGACCTGGGACCGCTCCGTCAGGTCGACCACGGTCTCATACGCGACTTCGACTCGGTGATCGTCGTGGGTGGCGGCGACCCTGTCGGTGTCGCCCGTCTGATCAGGACCGTTGCCGATCTCAGGGCGGCTCAACTTCGCCAATCGATCCTCGCGATCGTCAACATGCTCGGGCGCAATGGATACGAGAAGTCGGAGGTGTCGAACGAGATCACCGACTCCTGTCCCGACCTTCCGGTGCTCACCCTGCCCTTCGATCGTCGTCTCGGCGCGGCCGCTTGGGACGGAAGGCTGGCTACCGGGGGCCGCTCCTTCGCGCGGGGGGTGAGTGCCATGGCGGACGTCGTGGTCGGGAGTCTGACGTGACGACCGACGTGTACGAGACCTTGCGACAGGAGGCGCTGGCGCGTCTCGACGGCACGGGTCTCGACCCGGACGTGGAGGCTGAAGCGGTGCGCGACCTCCTCGAGGCCACGGTCGACGAGTATCAGCAGCGAGCGCATCTCGGGGAGGGGCTGTCCCTGGCTGACCCGAAGGCCACCGTCGAACGATTGGTCAGGTCGGTGTCGGGCAAGAGCCCGCTGCGCGATCTCCTCGAGCGAGATGATGTCGAGGAGATCTTCATCGAGGGCGACAAGGTGACCTATCTCGAAGCCGGTGGTGCTCTGCGGTCTTCTCCCATACCCTCGAGCGAGGTCGAGAACCGCCAGACGATCGAACAGCTGATCGCGGCCACCGATCGACGGCTCGACGCCTCCAATCCGGTGGCTCAGGCTCGGATCCTCGACGGCACCGCCCGGCTCACCGCAGTCATCCCACCCGTCGGTGACCGGCTTTCTGCGACCGTCCGCCGCTACGCCTTGCGCCGCCAGACGCTGGACTCCCTCGTCTCCCTGGACTCCTTGACCGCCCCCGCCGCCGACTTCCTGGCGGCGGCGATGAGAGCCAGCGCCTCGGTCATCGTGTCCGGCCCACCAGGAGCCGGAAAGACCTCGTTTCTCTCTGCCCTCATCAGCGCCGTCCCCATCGACCACTGCATCAGGGCATGTGAAGAGGTCAGGGAACTGCACGTCCCCCTGATCCATGGCTCCTATTACGAGGCGCGTCCACCGTCACTCGACGGCACCGGTGAGATCAACCTGCGCGATCTCGTGAAGGTGACCCTCGCCATGCGCCCGGATTTGATCGTCGTGGGCGAGGTTCGTGGGAGTGAGGCTTTCGAATTGACGAGGGCGGTGAATGCCGGCTGTGGTCTGGCATGCACGATTCACGCCAACTCTGCGGCGGACGCGCTGGAAGCGCTCGTGAACGCGGCCCTGATGGCCGGGGAGAACGTGCCTGAGCGCGTCGTGCGGAAGGTGTTCTCGTCCTCGATCGATCTGGTTGTCCATCTCGACAGGCGAACCGACCCTTCCGACAGCACGATCCAACGACAGACGATGGAGATCAGGGCCGTGGTTCCCGCCCTTCACAACGACTTCTCCTCTGAGCCCATATTCGTCAGGCAGCGCGTGGGGGCGCCCCTCGAGTGGACTGGAGCCACGCCGCCGTCGGACTTCATCGATCGGGTCGAGCGGAACCTGCCTTCCGACATGCGACTTTCAGACCTCCTCGAACGAGGCGTCGCGCAGTGGTGACCCTGCTCGCCGCAAGTGCCACTGCCCTGGGTGCCGGTCTGGTTGCACACAGCATTCTGAGCCGCCAGCGCCACTCGAGGAGCCGACGTCGCACGAGACAGCCCGGGCTCGATGTGTCTTCCGCGCAGTTCTGGGCGACGTCGA
>JBAPYG010000550.1:0-4577 GCA_049284615.1 Acidimicrobiia bacterium | reverse complement strand
CAGTGAGCGTGAAGTCGATGAGCGAGTCGCCCTCACAGCACAATCCCCATTCCAGCGTCACCTACTAGCCCCACTGCTCGAAGGCGCATGGGCGCTGCACCAAAACGTCCGACTCGTCGACGCTCTCTACATCGAACTGGGTAGACAGCTTGACGCAACGATCCTCACCACCGACTCCGGGATGGCAACCGCAGCAGACAAAGCCGAACATATCGGGTAGACCAGGGAAGTGCTGCGCCAACCCGGAATAGGTGCAGTAGTCCTCGAACTGGCAATGGCTAGAGGCATTTCCGAGTGCCGATAGCGCTCCGCGTCAAACGTATGCCAAACGTCAGCTTGAGTTTCCCGGAGATGAGTCAGACCGCACCGTTCTCCAACTCGATATGTCGTCAAACGCTCTACCGCCCGATGGTCCGCGCGTCGTGCCGAGACCAAGACTGGTCCCCTATCTGGTGACATTCGGCCCTGGCCGCGGCAACGCAGTCCAAGCGACAATGGGACTCATGGAAGATTTCCGAGCGGGTCCTCAACAGCCTGTGACCCACAGACCTTCGCGAACCCTCAAGGTCATTTTTGATATGCCGGCTGCCATTTTCGGGCGCGGATGGGGATGGGTGTTCGGCAAACGGATGCTCGCCGTAACCCACACCGGACGAGTGAGCGGCGCCGAGTACACGACGATTCTCGAAGTGGTCGGCTTCGACGAGAACACACAGGAAAGCGTTGTGGTCTCGGCATACGGCACCGAAGCGGATTGGTACCGGAACATTGGAGCCGCACCAGCTTCGAGAGTCCAAACCGGCCGGCTCGACTACGTCCCCCAACAGCAGTTCCTTACCCACGCCGAAGGATCGGAGGCCGCAACCAGATTCTGCAGAGAGCATCCGTTGGAAGCCAGACTGGTACCACGAGTGCTGCCTGCGATCGGCGCAGCGATCCCAGCTGACAAAGCCGACATGCCACCCGAGGAGATCCTCGCATCACTGCCGATGGTCGCCTTCCGCCCGAAGACATAGGTCACGAAGCCATGGCCCTTCTCTTAACCGCCGGGCCGGAATCAGACGGGAGTCCTAAACCGGCCAAATGGACTCGAGTACCAAAATGAGTGCGTAGAGGGCGCCGAGTAGGAGCCCGCTGACGATCTCGTCCCAGCTAACGGAGAACCAATACTTGAGGGCCGGAGCGAACCAGCATCCCCTCGAAGTCGGGACAACTGCGCAGGAACTCCTGGTGCTCTTCGGGAGTGCAGAATCCCATCACCCATTCGACATTGGAGCGGTTGTACCAACTCCGTTCGAACAGGACGATCTCACCACCGGCGGAAGATGCTCCACATATCTCTCGAAGTACCACTGTGTCTGCTCACGCTCGGTGGGCTTGGGCAAGGCCACCACTCGCACGATCCGGGAGCTGGTGCGTTCGGTGATGCGCTTGATGACACCCCCTTGCCTGCCGATCCGCGGCCTTCGAAGATGATCAGGACCCGCAGCCCCGGCGACCACCCAGTGCTGCCGCTCACCAGCTCCTCCTGGAGTCGGGTCAATTCCGACTCGCAGAACCGCCGCTTGAGCCGGCCCTTCTCGTTGTAGTTCTCCGGCCCCGCCAGGGTGCCTTCCCGGGTCTCGTCGTCGAAGGGGCTGGGTAATCGGTCTCGGTCCGAGTCGGTCAGATGGTCCTCCAGTCCCGACAACCCTACGGATTCGGGATCTATCCCAACACGACTCCTCAACGGATGCGTGGGGGCCACGTTGGTGGTGGCCCCCACGGTCATGGTGTCGCTCGGCCTTGCCTAGGGCGTCGGATCGTCCAGATAGCGACCGAAGATGTCGCTGTTGCCGAACTTCGCAGGGCAGTCGGTGGGTGGTGCCGGCGTCGGTACCGGCGCACCGTCGACCAGGGACTGACGCCATTCGTTCACCGCCTCACAGGAGGCGGCGTCGCGCACGTCGTTCCACACGGCCATGGCTCCGTCGTTGGTGGCGAACACATAGTTGTAGTCGCCGAGGAACTCGAGGGCCAGGCTGTTGGCACTCGACCCTCTGGCGTCGCCAGTGGCACCTCGGTGCAACTCGTTCCAGGACGACAGGTCGCTCACGTCGGCATGACGGACCACACCCTGCATGGTGCGAGCGTTGGTCGTGATATCGGTCTGCCAATCGGTGAGGAAAGCCATGTAGACAACGTAGACGTCATCTCCGTCCGGGGAGATCGCCACCCAGGGGAAGTCGGGACGATCACCATCGGCACTGGCGGTAACCGGAGTCGACCAGGTGGCGCCACCGTCGATCGACGTCTGCAACTTGGCGGTCTCGTTGTTGAGGCCGGCCAGACCGTCGGTCCAACCGAGGACGATCATGTTGGTGGCATCGGCTCCGGTGGGTGCCCCGTTGGCGATATCCATGGTCGGACCCTCGTTGGTCCGTGCCCCGGCTACACCATCGAATGTGAGACGACCCTGCACCGGGTCGAACGCACCGACGGTGCCGGTGACGGCCACTGCCTGGGGTCGTGCGAATTTGACACCACCGTCGGTGGAGCGGGCGAGCCAGATGACATCGTCGCCCTTGAAGGTGCCACGCCACGCCACATAGACGTTGCCCTGGCTGTCACTGCGCACCACACAGCCCTGACGACCACCGGCCTGGCCACTGGCCTGGTTGGTGTTCGAGGCTTGGCTGATCTGTCGTTGCGACCAGGTGTCACCACCGTCGGTCGAGCGCAGGAAGACCACCGGCTCAGGCGGGCCACCGGCACTGCGGAAGGCGACGTTGCACACGTAGACGTTGCCGAAGTGCGGGCTGCTCTCGGCGTTGTCCGCCCAGATCGCCTCCTTGTCGGAGAAGGTCGCGCTGCTCTGCTTCGAGGCCACGACAGGTGGCATCCACGCATTCTTGTCCCCGATGGCGGCTGCATCGATATCGTCCATCCGGGACACCGCGATCGCCTCGAACCCCTTGATCGTCGTCTCGTCACGGGCTGCCGAGAAGTTCGATGTCAGGGTGGCGTAGTAGAGACGGGAGCCGTTGTCCCAGGAGAAGGTGCCCTCTCCGTCGGGCTGAGGGCCGAAGACCATCGACGGATCACCGTCGGAGACGAGACCCTCCTCGTAGAACCAGGGAAGCGTTCCGATGGGACCGCCGACGACGGGGACGCACTCGGTGGGACCGAGACAGCCACGTGCCGAGTAGCCCGTGTAGTCCGGCTGGACCCAGGTGGTGCCACCGTCGAGCGAGAATGAGACACCGGTCACCCCGACACCCGCGGTGAACGGGCACGTGGTGTTATCACCAGCGGCACAGGCCTCCAGGTCGATCTCGTCGTTGGCCCCGGCCACCATGTGCGTGGGGTCGCTGGGATCGATGGCGACCCATGGCTCGTTCTGCTTGTTCTGTGCGAACGGGCTATCGGGACTTCCCGATGCCACGACTACTTCAGGCCCATCGGCGAGAGCCGCGGCGGCTCCGATAGTCGATATGACGAGGATCACCCCGAGCAAAACGAGGGTTCGTCGGAAACGCGAATATTGCCTAATCATCATTGCCCCTTCCTTGTGGTGACGACGGGCGTACGTTGCCAAACGTACACCTCTGCAAACATCCTGTGCGCGCGTCCAATTTTGCCCGGATCGCATCACCCCGAATGTCTCGGGCCGCATTTGAGGATGACCCTCCATGAGGAGGCGATGCCAATCCAGCATGTCATCAACTCTGGCCGGCACTGGCGTTGCAATGGCGGCCTCCAATGTCGCCTACGAGGCTTTCGCGGCCACCTGCGGAGTCATCCCAAACGACATCGACGACTCGGGAGAAACGTTCCCCGGCGGCACCATCAGGGGGAACGTCTGTTGGAACATCCAGTCCTCAGACCGACTCACTAGTCATGATCGCAGAGGAGTCATTCACCTTCGACGACACCCGTCAGTTCTTTGCCCTCACCAGTTAGGGATGTGTTCGAGCTGTGACTTTGGGCGCATTAACACTCCATGATCGCGAGACTTCCAGGGTTGCGGTCGAATCCCATATAGGTGCAGTAGGAACAGAGAAGCCTGTTCTATCGACCATTTTGGGGGCAATCAGGATGTTCGCGTCAAACGTATGTGAAACGCCAGAGGACCACCGCCCACTACCCGATCTACCGGGGCCACGCTGGCGTTGCGACGGTGACCAGTAGTCCTGAGCTTCTGCGCTCCTTCGAGGTGGGCTCAACTCACGACTCGGTCGAGCGCCACCGTATTACCGCCTCGTCAACTGGACCTGAGAACTTCGTCCAGGCTGACTCGATGATCTCGAGGAGCTGGTCGCGATGACCGCTGAGATCCTCCCAGAACTCACCCGCTGGTGAAGGTGCCGTCTGGTAGGCGGGCCAGTGGTTGGACTTTCGGCTGAAACCTGAGCTGCTACGAAGGTCACGCAGCGCATCCCCAGCGAATGGGCGAAACGCCGTACCTTCCGGACTGCCATGGTTCACGCGGACCCCAATGAAACGAACGCCGTCAGCGAAAGTGGCGTCCTTGTGCCACTCAAAGCACACCTGCACCACAGGCTCGGCTTTGCCTTCCCACCCTGGCCGGTATAACC
>JBAPYG010000549.1:0-2867 GCA_049284615.1 Acidimicrobiia bacterium | reverse complement strand
CTCCTGTCCAGGGCACGGCCGCCGACATCATCAAGGCGGCGATGATCGAGCTCGATGCGGCGTTGCGCGACGAGAAGCTGGCTTCGACGCTGCTGCTCCAGATCCACGACGAGCTGATTCTCGAGGTGCCGGAAGACGAAAAGGTGATCGCCGAGAAGCTGGTCATCGAGACCATGGAGGGTGTCACCGGGCTCGACGTCCCACTCAGTGTCGACGTCGCCTGGGGGCCCGATCTGGCGTCGGTGAAGGTCTGATCGGCAAATACGGCTTGGCGAAAACGAGCCGTCTGCGTACACTTCGGATGCCTGCCGACCGTTCGCGTCGGTAGAGATCTTCCCAAGAGGTAATTACCCGCACATGTCCAACCCCCAAGAAACCGCGTCCGTGGCCGCTCCCGACAATGAGGAGACGGTGGAGACGCCTGACACCAATCCGCCGGCAGCGGCGGACGCTACCGAAGAGGTAGCCACAACGCCGGAGCCCGAGACCGAGGCTCCAGCCCCCGAGGCCACCGAGACACAGCCCGATGCTCCGTCGGCCGACGATGCACCAGCGGCGCCGGAACATGCGCCGGCGGCCGAGGAGACAGCCACAGACGCTCCCGACCAGTCAGAAGAGGCCCCTGCCGCGGCCCCCTCCGAAGAGTCGGAAGAAGAGTTCAAGCCCAAGTTCGTCGAGCGTGAGGCACTGGTGGCCCCGGATCTGAGCGATCTCCCCGACGACATCGGTGACGACTTCGAGAAGGCCATCGAGGCCACCGTCCTCGAGTTCCGTGAGGGTGACATCGTCGAAGGGACCGTCGTCAACGTCGACTCCGAGGGTGCCCTGGTCGACATCGGCTACAAGTCGGAGGGGTTCATCCCCACCCGCGAGCTCTCCATTCGCAACAACATCGACCCCGAGCAGACCGTCGCCGTCGGCGACCGTGTCGAGTCGGTGGTCCTCGACAAGGAGGACGACGAAGGTCGTCTCATCCTCTCGAAGAAGCGCGCCATGTACGAGCGTGCCTGGGGCCAGATCCAGAAGATCTCCGAGCAGGACGGCACCGTCGAGGGCACCGTCATCGAGGTGGTCAAGGGCGGGTTGATCGTGGACATCGGTCTCCGTGGCTTCCTGCCTGCCTCGCTGGTCGATCTGCGCCGGGTCCGTGACCTCGACCCATTCATCGGCGACACCATCACCGCCAAGGTCATCGAGCTCGACCGGGCCCGTAACAACGTGGTCCTGTCCCGGAGAGCCCATCTCGAGGAGGCACTGGCCGAGGAGCGCACCGAGTTCCTCGACAACCTCCACGAGGGAGAGGTTCGCGACGGCACCGTCTCGTCCGTGGTCAACTTCGGGGCCTTCGTCGACCTGGGTGGCATGGACGGACTGGTCCACGTATCCGAGCTCTCGTGGCAGCACGTCAACCACCCAAGCGAGCTGGTGAAGGTGGGTGACGAGGTCAAGGTCAAGGTGCTCGAGGTCGACCGTGACCGGGAGCGGATCTCGCTTTCGATCCGCCAGACCACCGAAGACCCCTGGGACGTGTTCGCAGGTAACAACGAGGTGGGCGATGTCGTCGAGGGAACGGTCACCAAGACCGTCCCGTTCGGTGCGTTCGTCTCGGTGGCCGACGGCGTCGAAGGTCTGGTCCACGTCTCCGAGATCGCGGTTCACCGGGTCGAGTCACCCGAGTTGGAGCTTTCGATCGGTCAGAAGGTTCAAGTCAAGATCACCGAGAAGGACGACGAGCGTCGTCGTGTCTCGCTGTCGATCAAGCAGGCCCTCCCCGATTACAAGGAGCGGATGGCCGCCGCCGACGACGGGCCGAAGAAGGCGCCGTCACGTCGTCCCCGTGAGTTCGAGAGGGAGTTCGGCGCCGAGGCCGAGGAGCGTCCGCCGATGCCGGTCGATGCCTCGCTCGAGGCGATCCTCAAGGAGTTGAAGGAGCGCGGGATCGGTCGACGCTGAGGCTCATTGCATTCGTGAATCGAAGACCTCCGGGGACAGGACGGCCGGAGGTCTTCTGTTTTGCGTCCCGGGCACTGGGCCGATGAACCCATAGATTTATCATCGAAAAACTCAAGACTGGCTGGTGCAGGTCCGACAATCACTTCTGTTATTGAACCTGAAAAGCCCGGTGGGTTGCGGCTCACCGTTACTATGCCCTTCCCCCTCATCGCGGCGATTGCGGTGAGCAAGGAAGGGGACAACCGAAGGGGACTCAATGGGTAGGAGAGCAATAGTTCTTCTGGTGGCCTTGATACTGGCCGGACTCGCCGCATGGGCGGTCTGGAGCTTCTTGCAGAGCTACCAGGACGATGCTATCGAAGGCCAGCAATCGGTCACGGTGTTCCGCGCCGGTGCATCCGGCGTTGCCGAGGGAACCGAAGGATCGATAATCCTCTCCAATCTCGGTGGGGCCAATGCTCAGGTGGTCGAGGGCACGGACGAGCTCGAAGACGTCCCCCCCGACGCCATCCAGACCGAGGAAGAGCTGCGCACGGTGCTGAACGGCAAGGTGGCCGCCGGTCCGATCTCGGCAAACGCCGTCTTGACCCAATCACAGTGGGTCTCGATCACGGTCGACGTCCAGCCGCTCTCGGAGTCGATCTCCTCGGGTAACCAGGCCATCACCATATCGACCTCGAACATCCAGGGAATCAACGGGTTCGTCGAGGCGGGTGATCGGATCAACATGATCATCACCCTCGACATCGAGTTCGACCAGATCCCGGTCGAAGGTCTGCCCACGCTGCCCGAGCCGGACACCGGGGAGACCGGTACACCGGCTGCCGAGCCGGAGACCGTCACGGTCACCTACACCAGGTATGTGCTCCAGGGTCTCAATGTCCTCGCCGCCGGACGTGACGTCAGGGTGGAAG
>JBAPYG010000548.1:0-3492 GCA_049284615.1 Acidimicrobiia bacterium | reverse complement strand
GGCCTCTGCCATCCCCTCTCTGATGAGGTATCCCGGGAGTCGTCCCAACTGCCCGACGTCGATGATCACGCGTGTCGGATGCCAGAACACGCCCACCAGGTTCTTCCCGCCGACATTGACCCCGGTCTTGCCGCCGATGGACGCGTCGACGGCTCCGAGAAGGGTGGTTGCCACATGGACGACCTCGACGCCCCGCAGCCAGGTACCGGCCACGTATCCGGCGAGGTCGGTGACCGTCCCACCACCCACCCCGACGATCGTGTCCTGGCGGGAGAGACCGAAACGGGCCAGGGCGTCGTATACCGAAGCCGCCACCTCGAGGGTCTTCGCCTCTTCGCGGTCGGGCAAGCCGATCACCTCGGATTTGAGGCCGTTGCCGGCGAGACGACGTGAGACCTCGACAGCGAGATCGGTGGGCCCGGGCTGGGTCAGGATGGCGACCCGGCTCCGATCGGCTCGTTCCGGGAGGATCGGCTCGACGAGCCCATCTTCGATGAGCACCTCG
Source organism: Acidimicrobiia bacterium (assembly GCA_049284615.1). GTDB lineage: Bacteria > Actinomycetota > Acidimicrobiia > Spongiisociales > ZC4RG35 > JANQRA01. The sequence goes on along the minus strand of JBAPYG010000548.1, from coordinate 2,987 downwards.
GTGACGCCGGCAACCGTCAGCCGGGCCATAGCCGGGCCACCTCTCCCGCGAGGCTCTCGAGTGACTCTCGGTCGGGGTCGATGATGTCGCTCGCCACTGTCCGGTAACACGTTTCTCTGTCTCGTTGCATCTGGATGAGGGTGTCCAACCTGAAGTCGGCCCGAGTCAGCATCGGTCTGTCCTCGACCCGGGCCAGGTGATCGGTGAGGATGGCAGCGTCGGTTCGCAGCAATACCACCGGTGGTGATCCCGGTATGCCTGTCGGTAGTCGGCGGCGAGCAGGGCGCCCCCACGGGCCGCGGCCACGACCCCGACCGAGGTCTTGCCCGACCCCATCATGCCGACGAGCCACATGAATCATCCACCGAGCCGGAGGTCGACTCTCCCCCGGTAGCCTGCGACCGACCGGGACATCTCCTCGACAGTGTCGCCGCCGAATTTTCGCGAGAGCTCCGAGGCGAGGACGAACGCCACCATTTGTTCTCCCACTACGGCCGCCGCCGGGACGGCACAGACGTCCGAACGCTCCCGCACGGCTTGATCGGGCTCTCCTGTGCTCATGTCGATCGTCTTCAACGGCTGCATCAGCGTGGAGATAGGCTTCATCGCCGCCCTGATTCGCAAGGGCTGGCCATTGCTCATGCCACCCTCGATGCCGCCGGCCCGATTGGTCTCCCGGGTCACCTCGCCCTCCACGCGGACGATCTCGTCATGGGCTCGGGATCCCGGGGCCCCCGCCACGTCGAAGCCGTCTCCGATCTCGACGCCCTTGATCGCAGGGATCGACATCACTGCCCCGGCGAGCAGCATGTCCAGACGGCGGTCGTAATGAACATGTGAGCCGATCCCGACGGGAACGTTGTGGGCCACGACCTCGAAGACCCCTCCCAGGGTGTCTTTTACCTCCTTGGCCCGATCGATGGCAGCCACCATCTCCTCAGACGCTCGAGGATCGAGACAGCGCACCGGGTCGGCATCGATTCTGTCGGCATCGCCGTCTCGAGGCATGAGAGGCTCGGCGATTATCGAGCCGATCGCCACCACGTGACTGAGAATGGTGACGTCGCAGGCAGCCAGCAGTCTCTTCGAGAGGTATCCGGCCACGGTGCGGGCGGCGGTCTCTCTCGCCGATGCCCGCTCCAGGATGTCCCGGGCATCGTCTGTGTCGTACTTGAGCATTCCGGCGAGATCGGCATGGCCGGGCCGGGGCCGGGTCACCTCATTGCCCGCATCGCCGGACGCGGGGCTCATGACGTTCTCCCAACGCGGCCACTCCGTGTTGCGGATCAACACCGCCACCGGTGAGCCCAGCGTCCGGCGATGACGCACCCCTCCCAGAATCTCGACCTCGTCGCGTTCGATGGCCATCCGGGCCCCCCGCCCATAGCCATGGCGGCGACGGGTCAGCTCGGAAGAAAGGCCTTCGAGGTCGACCTCGAGACCCTTGGGGAGACCTTCCACGATTGTGACGAGCCCCGGTCCGTGAGACTCACCCGCCGTGAGAAAACGCAACATCGGGACCAGCCTACGAGGGAACCGGTATCGCTCCCACTCCGACCATGATGATCGCCGTCCATGCCCCGATGATCATCGGAGGGCCATAGGGCAGCTCGGTCTTCCGGGTCGCCGCGCCCCCCAGGACCAGGACCAGAGCGATCACGCCCCCGATCATCGCCGTAGCGAACACCGCCCAACCGAGAACGCTCCAACCGAGGTACGCGGTGAACAGGCCGAGTTGCACAGCCAGCTTCACGTCTCCGGCGCCGAACCCCCGTCCCCGCACTGCGATGAAGAGCAGAGACGCTCCGGCGAAGTATGCGCCTGCGCCCGCCAGCCCCCTGATCAACGCACCGAGGTTCTGATCCAGAGCGGCGGCAATGACCAGCAGAACGGCCAAGAGGGCGGTCCCGGGCAGGTTGATGCGGTCGGTGATGCGAAACGCCTCGAGATCGGTGACGATCAGTGCCGAGCTCAGGAGGAGAAAGGCGAGATAGGCCACGAGCTCCCATCCGGTGCCGACCGTAATGGCGAACATGACGGCAGTGCCGGCAGTGATCGAGGCGAGGAGCGGTTCCCGTGAGATGGCCCGGCCGCATCGATCACATCGGATGTCGAGCCAGCCTCGTTCGTTTCGGCAGCGGGGACAGACGCCACGCCAGGGTCGAAGATGTGTGTCGTCGTCGAGTGACTGGATCGCGAGATCGTGTGCCACCAGGCCGATGAGAAAGCCAACTGCTCCGACGAGGACGAGAGTCACCGTCGGAGCAAGCTAGCTACAGAGAGGTGCTGATCCGGGGGTTACGAGTCGGAGGAAAAGTCCCGCAACGTCCCCATCCGGCGACGCCGGAGCAGACCATGACCCTCTTCGGACTCAGACTCGTTCGAGTCGAGCTCTGAGAACACCTTCTCGAGGAACGCTTCGGTGTCTTCCTCGACATCCTGACCGTCGGCGGTCTCGTCGTCGGCGGCGGCTTCGACGGATGGCATCTCGGAGAGCCCCTCGGCCACCACTTCGGGTGCACGGGGCTCTTCGTCTTCGGGCTCCTCGTCCTCGGCGACGGGCTCCTGCCACCAAGAGCCGGCGTGGGGCTCCTCGTCTTCGGGCTCGTCATCCGACGCGAAGACCTCGGCCGGCTCGTCGTACGAGGTCGGCTCGGTGCTCGGCTCGTAGTCCCGCTCAGTGGGCTCGGTGTAGTCATCGACCGGATCGGGCGTCTCGGGCTCGACGTCGACACTGGCCCAGGTCGTCTCCTCGACTGGGGCGTACTCGTCCTGGCCATGACTCTCACGCAGGTCGACCAGGTCGCTCTTGATGAGACGGGCGGCGACCCGTGCCGTCCAGAACTCGGTCGTTCCCAGTTGGTCGGCGATCTGAGAGATGGAGGATCCGGTGCCGATCTCGCTCAGGACCTTCCAATCGTCGTTCTTGACGGCGACTTCGTCGCGGTCGCCGAGGTCGCGACGGAAGCTGATGGCCCCTGTGAGGT
>JBAPYG010000547.1:0-8799 GCA_049284615.1 Acidimicrobiia bacterium | reverse complement strand
GATATGTCAGGTACTCCCTCACGAGATGGAGCGATATGACCGCACGAATCTGGCCAGCGCGGTGAACCACACCAGGACCACGAAGATCCAGAGCATCACTTCGATGAAGCCAAAGACCAGGCCGAGGCAGAAAAGGATCAGCCGCTCTGTCCTGCCCATCAGCCCACCTTGCCCGGAGAGACCCTCTGCCTCGGCCCTCGCCCTCATGTACGGGACCAGCATCGCCCCTCCCACGGCGAGCACGATCAAGAGGAGGAGCCGCGCCTCCCCTTCCATGGCGAAGGCGAGACCGGCAAAGGCCGCTATCTCGCCAATGCGGTCGAAAGCCGAGTCGAGGAAGGCGCCTCGCGCGGTGACCTTGCCCGACGCCCGGGCCACGGCGCCGTCGAGACCATCGAGGAGTGAGCCGACGGCGATGACCCAGGCCCCCGACACGAGTCGCCCGGTGGCGACCATTACAGAGCCCGTCAACACCAGCGCGAGGCCAAGGGCGGTCATGACCGTCGCGGTCATACCGATCTTGGACAACGCCCGCCCCATGGCGTCCAGATAGCGGGTCACATGAGGTCGGACCCGGGTGTCAATCACCGGCGAGAAAGTAGCAGCGACCTGAGAACCTCGTTTGCAACCAGGGTTAGGATCGGAATTTTCCACAAGGAGGTCGCGTGGTTCCCGAGAAGGTCCGAAACATCGCTCTGGTCGGTCACGGAGGCAGTGGGAAGACGACTCTCGCCGAGGCATTGCTGTTCGTGGGCGGAGCGATCAATCGCATGGGCTCGGTCGAAAAGGGGACCACGACTTTCGATTACGAGCCCGAGGAGATCGATCGCGGCATATCACTGGGCTTGTCCGTTGCCACCGTCGATTGGAATGGCACGAGGGTGAACATCATCGACTCACCGGGCGCAACCGAGTTCAGCGGGGACGCCAGGACCGCCCTTCGCGCCGCCGATCTGGCCCTGTTCGCCGTCTCGGCGGTCGACGGGGTCGAAGTGCAGACCGAGGCCCTCTGGCGTGTCGCCGAGGAAGAGGGGATCCCGAGGGCGATCGTCATCACCAAGCTCGATCGAGAGCGCGCCTCCTACGAGCGCGTCCTCCAGGAGCTTCGCGACAGCTTCGGGAAGTCGGTGGCCCCCATCCAGGTGCCGATGGGGGCAGAGGACGATCTCAGGGGTCTGATCAGGGTGGCGACCGAGCGTGCCTACGCCTACTCCGACGGCTCACACCGAGGCAGTCAGGTAGATCTACCCGAGGACGTCGCGGATCTGGTTCACAATGCCCATACCGCGCTGATCGAGACGGTCGTCGAGACCGACGACGCCATGATGGAGGCCTATTTCGAGGGCACCGAACCGACTCGGGATCAGATCGTCGACACCGTCCATCACGGGATCATCAGTGGAGAGATCCACCCGGTGCTGGTGACTTCGGCGGAGAAGCTGATCGGTGTCGACATCCTCCTCGAGTTCATCCTCGACTACGGGCCCAACCCTCTCGAACGAGCGCTGCCGCCGCTGCGTGAGGGAGAGGGCCTCGAAATCGCGGCTGACGGTCCCGTGCTGGCCTATGTGTTCAAAACGGTCTCCGACCCTTTCGTGGGACGCATCTCGATGTTCCGCATCTACTCGGGCACGGCGCGGGCCGACCAGGAGCTCCAGCTGGCCCGCGGGGGGACCATTCGACTCCACAACCTCTTCAAGCTCCAGGGCAAGGACCATCACGATGTCTCGGAGTTACCGGTCGGCGGCATAGGCGCCGTCGCCAAGGTCGAAGACCTGCACCCCGGCGACACCCTCCGGTCTCCCGGCCTGAGTGCGGTGATCGAGCCGGTGAACTACTCACGACCCGTGGCCGAGCTGGCCATCGCCCCTCACTCTCATCACGACGACGAGAAGATGTCCACGGCCCTCCACCGCATCGAGGAGGCAGATCCGACGATTCGCGTCGAGCGGAGAGCCGAGACAGGAGAGACGATCCTCGCCGGGCTCGGTGACACCCATCTCGATGTGACGCTCGCCCGGATCAAGCGCATGTACGGGGTGGACATCGACTCGGCGATCCCCAAAGTCCCCTACCGGGAGTCGATCATGGCCAGCGCCGAAGCCGAGGGGAAGCACAAGAAGCAGTCAGGCGGCCGGGGTCAGTTCGGTGTCGCCAATGTTCGTTTCGCCCCCAAGCCAAGAGGCAGCGGCTACGAGTTCATCGACTCGGTCAAGGGCGGTTCGGTTCCTCGAGGGCTCATCCCGGCGGTCGACAAGGGCATTCGCGAGGCACTCGAGCGTGGGATCCTGGCGGGATACCCCGTGGTCGACGTGTCCGCCGAGCTCTACGACGGGAAATTCCACGCGGTCGACTCCGACGAGATGTCGTTTCGCATGGCCGGGATCCACGCCGTGCGCTCGGCAGCGGACAAGCTGAAACCGGTGCTCCTGGAGCCGATCATGAAAGTGGCCGTGACAGTCCCAGAGGATCACCTCGGCGACGTGATGGGGGACATCAACTCCAAACGCGGCAAGGTGCTGGGTATGGAGGGGGAAGGCATCTTGCGTACTGTGAATGCCGAGGTCCCGATGTCGGAGATGCAGCAATACGCTGCCGAACTGCGATCATTGACCTCAGGTCGCGGCACGTTCGAGATGGAATTCGACCATTACGAAGAAGTGCCCCACAACGAAGCCCAGGCCGTGATCGCGGCTCGATCAGACGACGATCAGGGATAGGAAAGGACCGGAATGCCCGAAGCTGTCCTCCGCTACGGAGATGAAGAACTCAACCTCCCCGTCCGGGAGAGCACCGACGGAGAGGGTGGTGTCGACATCTCCCAACTCCGAAGCACCCTCGGTCTGGTGACGCTGGACCGCGGATTCGCCAACACCGCCGAGGGCACGTCCGATGTCTCGTTCATCAACGGTGAAGAGGGCATTCTCCGCTATCGCGGTTATCCGATCGAGCAACTCGCCGGGAGCTGCTCGTTCCTCGAGGTGGCCTATCTGCTCCAATACGGCGAGCTGCCCACCAAGACCGAGCTCGAGGCCTATGTCGAGGCGATCACCTACCACACCCTCCTCCGCGAGGACATGAAGAACCTGTTCGAGGCCTTCCCGCACCGGGCTCATCCGATGCAGATCCTGGCCTCTGCCACCTCGGCTCTCGCCACCTACTACCCCGACGCCCTCGATCCCCTCGATCTCGATGCGGTCGACGTCAGCGCCAGAAGGCTGATTGCCAAGACCCCGACCATGATCGCCTGGTCGTACAAATACGCCGTCCACCAGCCCTACGTGTATCCGGACAACTCACTCGACTACTCATCGAATTTCCTGCGGATGATGTTCTCGGTGCCCGCTGAGACGTATGACCCGGACCCGGCCGTGGTCAAGGCACTCAACATGTTGCTGATCCTCCACGCCGATCATGGCCAGAACTGCTCCGCATCGGCGGTCCGTCTCGTCGGATCGGGTCACGCCAACATCTTCAGCTCGATCGCTGCCGGCATCGCGGCGTTGTCCGGGCCACTCCACGGGGGGGCCAATCAGGCCGTCCTCGAGATGCTCGACGAGATCGTGGCATCGGGCGACGATCTCGACACTGTGATCAAACGTGCCAAGGACAAGGACGATCCTTTCCGACTCATGGGGTTCGGGCACCGCGTCTACAAGAACTTCGATCCCCGGGCGAGGATCATCAAGTCGGCTGCCGAAGACGTCCTCGACTCGCTCGGCATCGACGACCCGATCCTCGATCTGGCCAGACAGTTGGAAGAAGTCGCCTTGTCCGATGACTACTTCGTCGAGCGCAAGCTCTATCCGAACGTCGACTTCTACTCGGGGATCATCTATCGGGCGATGGGTTTCCCGACCGACATGTTCACGGTGTTGTTCGCCCTGGGCCGACTGCCGGGGTGGCTGGCGCAGTGGCGCGAGCTCGCCGCCGACCCGCAGTCCCGAATCTTCCGACCCCGTCAGGTCTACACCGGTCAGCCGGTGCGCGACATGTCGCCACTGGATCAGCGCTGACTTCCACACCCGAGCCCTGAGGGGCAGGTCTCCTCAGATCGGGATCACGTCCTCGACGTATGGGGTTTCGACGATTACCCCGGTGATGGCGTCCACGACCACCAGTGCCCGCTGGTCCGGGGGCTCGGTGGCCGAGTACATGAGCACCGACCATCGAGGCCGCGATCGCCAGCCCGAGAAGCGAACCGATGCCGAGGAGTGCCCGATGGGGAACTCGACCGCAGATGCCGCGGTCGTCATCGCCTCTCTCTCGTCGATGGCGAGTGGCCACGCAGAGAGGAATTGCCACGCGGCCAGCCCCAAGAAGCCGATCGCCACGTACCAGCCGCCCGTGAAAGCGAAGACGGAGACCACCGCGGCCACAACGTAGACCCAGCCGGCGATGCGACGCCGCTGCGGGGATGGGAAGTGGTACTCCCCCTCGACGTTGGCGTCGAGCTCGGCTTCGATCGAGACCTGGTCGGCGAGCTCCCGGTCGATGTGGATGCCGGATCGGTCGACTCGCGGGCTCTCGTCGGTCATGAGGGGTGCCGGGCCAGGTCGGTCAACCGATTGGTGGCCTCGATGAGAGGCACTCCCCTGGTGTCGGTCTCCTCACCGTAGAGACGCAGACCTACGGTGGAGCTCGCCACGTCATCGTCGCCGACCACGATCACAGCGGGGTGCTTCTGGGTCATGGCCTTGCGGATCTTGTCGCCGACTGTCTCGCCGGAGACGTCGATCTCGGCTCGCAGACCGGCGTCAGACAATCTCTTCTTGACCTGGGAGGCGTAGTCGTCGTGGCGGTCGGCCACCGGGATGATCGACACCTGGATCGGCGCCAGCCACATCGGGAAGGCGCCGGCATAGTGCTCGATGAGTATCCCCATGAAGCGTTCCAGTGAACCGGCCTTGGCGCAATGGATCATGTATGGGACCTCGGGCGAGTTGGTCGAGTCGATGTACTCCAACCCGAATCGGCGTGGTGTGTTCACATCGAGCTGAATCGTCGAGCACTGCCAACGGCGTCCGATGGCGTCCTTGATGTGGATGTCGATCTTCGGGCCGTAGAAGGCGCCCTCTCCGGGAGCTACCCGGTATTTGACCCCGTGGGCCTCCAGAGCATCGGCGAGAGCCTTCTCCGCAACGTCCCAGCGGTGCTCCTCGTCGACGATGGCCTTCTCCGGCCGTGTCGACAGCTCTGCCTCGAAGTCGTCGAACCCGAAATCCCGCAACCAGGTCAGGACGAAGTCGAGGTGGAGCTTCAGCTCGTCCTGGATCTGGTCTTCTGTGCAGAAGGTGTGTGAGTCGTCTTGAGTGAAGCCGCGGGCGCGGAGGATTCCATGCACCACTCCAGACTGCTCGTAGCGGTAGACGCCCCCCAGCTCGCCGAGTCTCATGGGCAGATCCCGATACGAACGCTGCTGACTCTGGTAGATGAGCACGTGGAACGGGCAATTCATCGGCTTGACCCGGTAGCCGGGGTCGCCTTCGTACTGCATGCTCGGATACATGTTCTCGGCGTAGAAGTCGAGGTGCCCCGATGTCTGCCACAAGTCTTCCTTCCCGATGTGCGGTGAGAAGACGAAATCGAAACCAAAACGCTCGTGAAGTCTGCGACTGTGGTCCTCAACCAGCTTGCGCAGCATCCCGCCCTTGGGGTGCCATACCGCCAGACCGGACCCGAGGTCGGGTGGGAAGCTGAAGAGGTCGAGCTCTGCGCCGAGACGGCGATGATCGCGTTTCTCCGCTTCGTCGAGGCGATCGAGGTACGCCTCGAGATCGGACTTCGACGCCCAGGCGGTGCCGTAGACCCGCTGTAGTTGCTCACGATCCTGATCGCCCCGCCAGTAGGCACCCGAGCTCCGCAGCACCTTGAACGCCGGGATACGTCCCGTCGACGGCAAGTGAGGGCCGCGACAGAGGTCGATGAAGTCGTCGTTCCTGTATGCGCTCACCTCGTCACCGGCGCCCACCTCGCCCGGGTCGACACTCTCGATGATCTCGATCTTGAACTTGTGGTCCGAGAAGACCTCGAAGGCCTGGTCACGGCTCATCTCGACCCTCTCGAAGGGTTGGTCCTCGGCGACGATCGCTGTCATGCGATCCTCGATGAGCTCGAGATCCTCGGGAGTGAAAGGCTCCGAGACCTCGAAGTCGTAATAGAACCCGTCCTCGATGGGCGGTCCGATGGCAAAGGTGGCTCCTGGGAAGAGGTCGAGCACGGCCTGAGCCATGACATGGGCCGCGGAATGACGGAGGATGTGGAGACCGTCCTCATTGTCCAGTGTGATCACCTCGAACTCGCCGCCATGCTCGATGGGTCGGGAGAGATCGAGTTGGGCACCGTCGACCTTCACGGCTACGGCCGCTCTGGCGAGGCCAGGCCCGATGTCTCGAGCCACCTCGGCGCCGGTCACTCCCTCATCGTGACTGAGCACCTTTTGGTCCGGTAAACGAAGATCCACAGATTGCCTTAACGTCGCTAGCCTGCGGCAGGGTAATTCGGCGTCTGGCTATTGGCGCCTCCATAACCACACAGGGGTAGAGCACCGAATGTCATCAAGGGGACTCGTCGAAGGGCTGTATCCATCCGCCCGTATCCGCGAGCTGGCCGCCGGCGCCAACGCGGTCTATCGCGTGACCGAGCACGAGGACGACACGGCGATCGTCAAGGTCTACCCGGTGGCATCACGACAGAAGAGAGAGCTCCATGCCCTGGAGGCCCTGGCAGGGATCCAGGGCATCCCCAAGATTCTCAACCAGGGGCTCATCGGCGATCAGGCCTGGCTCAAGATGACGGATGGCGGGAACTGGAATCTCTCCAGCCTCCCCAAGAACCTGGAGATCGTCGAAGGAGCCGGCCGGACGCTGAGAAACGTGCACAGCGCGCCCAAGGAGCACATCACGAACCTGGTCGCCGGGATCGACAGCGAGTACGTCAAGAGCCACTACCGATCGACGATCGAGAGACTCGGCCGATTCAGACGTCGCTTCGGCATGCCCCAAGTGGTCCTCGATCGGGCTCTTGACATCGAGCCACCCCTCGCCACAGAGCCGGTCCCGTCTCATACGCGCCCGACCCCCTCGAAGTTCGTGGTCAGCGATGATGGAGCGGTCACGCTGGTCGATTGGGAGTGGGCGACATTGGGCCCTCCGGAGTGGGATCTGACATTGGCGGTATGGCAGTTCGCCGTTAACCACGGCGAGGACGCCGCTGCGGCATTCCGAAAGGGCTACAGCGCCGAGCTTCCGGAGAGCCGCTACCGCTCCTGGGTGGCCTACCACTCGTCGATGATGATGTTGGAGGCCGCCGAACAGCGAGACGGACGTCTCGACAACCTCTACTACCTGGTCAACGACTTGACCGAGGCGGTGATGGGCAGCTGACGCGAGCTGCCCAAATCCACCGAAATCGGAGCTTCTCCTCTTAGCCTGAGCATGCTCGGCAAGGAGAACGGACGATGTTTGAAGCTTTGGTTGTAGCCACCGCCACGACCGGTCTGTTTGCGCTCGCCAAGGGGGTCAGAGGCAACGAGCGGTTCAAGATCGACCCCCGTCTCGTCGTCTCTGTGAGGGATGAGCGAAGCGACGACCTCCCCTGTCCGTGGTGCTATGCGCCCACTGACGAACGGGACAGCCGCTGCAGCGGATGCGGGCGTTCATTTGGCTGACCCGCCTCGAGCCCCCCTGTAGCCATCAGCCCACTTCTAATGTGATGGCGTGAGCAGGGTAGGACTCGTTCTGGGTGGTGGGGGCATCACCGGTGCCGCATATGAGATGGGTGCCCTCATGGCGCTGCGCATGGCCACCAATTGGGATCCGAACCAGTCGGAAGTCATCGTCGGGACGTCTTCGGGTGCATTCGTCTCCTCCCTGGTCCGTCACGAGGCGCTCTCCCTCGACTCTCTGGTGCTACCCAGCGACGACCGGGTCGACGTCGCCAATCGCATCCGATCTCACGTGTACGCCAAGGGTGCGTCGACGAGTGTGGCCAAATGGGTCAGATATGGCCTGGTACCGGGTGTTCGTCGCCCGGGCCTGACCCTGTTCCTGGGCTCCCCCGCCCGTTTCAGCGCCGAAGGCGTGGGTGACTGGGTCACCACTCACATCGGGGCCGATGCGGCCGGCTCCTGGCCGTCGGCTCCAACCGCGATAGTCGCCTACGACCTGCAATCCGGCACCCGGGCGGTCTTCGGGACCGACCACGCTCCCGACGTCGCCATCGCAGACGCCGTGGCCGCCTCGTCTGCGGTCCCATTGATCTTCCGGCCCTATCCGATCGGCGACGGCCTCTATGTCGACGGTGGTGTCTCGTCGGGCACACACGCCGACATCGTGCTGGGTCATCACGAGCCGCTCGACCTGGTCCTGGTGGTGGCGCCGATGGCGGCCGAGATCCAGCGTCAGCGGGCTCGCTTCCACGAGAAGATGTTCGACAAGGTGGGCACCAAGGCCCTCTCCCAGGAGATCGATCTGATCAAGTCGGCGTGGCCGCACTGCGACGTCGTCACTCTGAGCCCGTCGCCTTCGGTGCAGAACGCGATGCGACCCAATCCCATGGATGCTTCACGGGCGGTGGCCACCTTCATGAGGACGCTGATATCGATGAAGCGCACCCTGGCACAGTCTCACGTTTGGTCCCGTCTCCACGATCATCTGGTCACTCCGGTCAGCCGATCGGTTGCGGCTCGCTGACCTCTGCGTCTTTCTGTGCGAGACGGGAGACCAAGAACACGAAGCCCAGGCCGATGAGCGCTGCCACGGTCACCTGGAGCAGATCTCCCTCGGGCCCGGCCAGAGC
>JBAPYG010000546.1:0-1512 GCA_049284615.1 Acidimicrobiia bacterium | reverse complement strand
GCCCAGGAGGGAGACGAGGGTCAACTGGGCCGCGCCCCCGAAGATCAGCCACGAGCCCGACCAGCCGGCGAAGACGTTGATCCCAGACTCCGAGATGGCCAGACCGATGACGAGGGCGAAGGGCACCGCGGGCACGAAGAGAGGCAGCGCGTCGGCGATGCCACGCCGCACCGATGCTCGGTCTGGGGACATGAGCCGGGCATCCTAGCGTAATGAGCATATCCTCCGACACTCATTACCAAACTCAACAAGGTCAGGCTGGCACACTTGGAGGCATGTCTCGATTCCGTCACATGTTGATGCTCACCCTCGTCGACGACGCCACCCCCGAAGACCGGGAGAGGTTGCTCGCCGGGTTCGCCCGGATGCCCCAGGCCATGGATTTCATCCGTCGCTACGAGCACGGTTTCGACCTCGGCAACCTGGATGGGGCCACCGCCGACTTCGGCCTGGTCGCCGACTTCGACTCAGAGGAGGACTGGCGGCGCTACAGCGCGCATCCCGCGCACCAGGAGCTGGTGGCCGTGGTGCGAGTGGTCGCCGCCAGCATGATCCGGATGCAGTACCACGTCGAGTGACCCCGGGGAGGCACGACCCGATCTCATCGGGCGAGGTCGATTCTCACCGCCTCCAGTGCGATCTCGACCATCTCGTCGAACGTCTCCTGACGCTCCTGGGAGCTCGTCCACTCGCCGGTCTTGATGTGGTCGGACACAGTGCAGATGGTCAGGGCTCGGGCTCCATGTTCGGCAGCGACCCCATAGAGCCCGGCAGCCTCCATCTCGACGGCGAGGACACCCATCCTCTCCATGCGGGTGAAGGCGTCGGGGTCGGGGTTGTAGAAGAGATCTGCGGAGTGGACATTGCCCACCTTCACCTCCACGCCTCTCTCAGCCGCAGCATCGGCGGCCGCCGCCAAAAGCCAGAAGTCCGCGGTTGCTGCGAAGTCGAGCCCCCCGTAGCGCGATCGGTTGACCAGCGAGTCGGTGCAGGCCCCGATGGCGAGGATCACGTCCCGAATCGCGACCTCGTCGGTGACACCGCCACAGGAGCCCACTCTGATCAATCGCTCCACGTCGTACTCGTTGACCAGCTCGGTGGCGTAGATCGAGGCGGACGGTATGCCCATTCCGGTCCCCATCACCGAGATCGCCATGCCCTGGTACGACCCGGTGTATCCGAACATGTTCCTGACGTCGTTCACCTGGCGGACGTCGTCGAGGTAGTTGTCGGCGATGTGCTTGGCGCGCAGCGGGTCTCCGGGGAGGAGGACCGAAGGGGCGAAGTCACCTTCGAGTGCGGCGATATGGGGGGTGGGGACGGACATGGGGGAAGGGCTCCTGGACGTTGCTGGTCGGACGAAACCTATCCGATCTCAGGGCTAGTGTCGCCCGACCATGGTGCAGCGGGAATACGACGCCATCGTCGAAACACTTCGTCAGGCGAGCGAGCACACGCTTCCCGGACACATGGGGCTGGAGCTGATCGACATAACCGATGGCTCTGCCCGGA
>JBAPYG010000545.1:0-5372 GCA_049284615.1 Acidimicrobiia bacterium | reverse complement strand
TCGTGGGAGATTTCGGTGGACAGGACGACCAGGTTGCCGTCGGTGAGATCGGAGAGGGCAGACATGACCTCGATACGCTCCTCGACGTCTTCTTTGAGCCCGTCACCGACGGCGACCTCGTTGGACCAGTCGATGGCGGACAGCCATGAGAAGAAGACGAGATCGAGATCATCGCGCGCCGTGACATGGGCCTCCACCCATCTCTCGACCGGGATCCGGACCTTGACGGTGTCGAAATGGATCTCCGCGGTGCCGCCTACGGCGTCGGCGACGCGATCGGCGAAATCCTGGAGCGGGTGAACAGCGGTCTCAGACGGGCTCGAGCTCACGCCGATTCCACTTCTCTTTCACGTCTTCGTTCTTGATGAGCTTCTGCAACAGGACGATGCCCTCCATGAGGGCCTCGGGACGGGGCGGGCACCCCGGCACGTAGACATCGACGGGAATCACCTGATCGACGCCTTTCGTCACCGAGTACGAGTCCCAGTAGGGACCGCCACAGTTGGCGCACGACCCCATCGAGATCACGTACTTGGGCTCGGGCATCTGGTCGTAGAGCCGCTTCACCGAGGGCGCCATCTTGTCGGTGACGGTGCCGGCCACGACCATCAGATCTGCCTGACGCGGAGAGGCGGGCAACGGGATGATCCCGAAGCGCATGAAGTCGTACCGAGGGCCCGAGGCCGCCATCAGCTCGATGGCGCAGCAGGCGAGGCCGAACTGGAAGAGCCACAGCGAGTACTGACGGGACCAGTTGAGCAGCCAGCTGACCGGTTTCGGTGCCCCGAACTTCTGGATCAGTCCCATCGCAACACCCCCTTGCGAATGGCGTATACGAGACCCAGGAAGAGGATGCTGATGAACACCGCCATCTCGACCAGGCCGAACACGGCCAGCGACTCGACCTTGATCGCCCACGGGAAGATGAAGACCGCCTCTACGTCGAAGATGACGAAGAGGAGCCCAAAGACGTAGTACCTGACATAAGTCTGACTCCAACCACTTCCGACGGGGTCGACGCCACACTCGTACGTCATCTGCTTCGCCTTGGTGGGCTTGACCGGCCTGAGGACGGCGGCCACGCCCAGCATCACCAGAACCAGGACCGCGCCGAGTGCCGCAAAGGCGCCAACAGTCAAATAGCTCTCAAAGTATGGGCTCATGCCTCATGGTGTCCGGGGGAACTGACCGCGGGCGAGTATACGCATCAGTGTCGTTAGGTCGAAGTCAGGCTCCTAGCCTGCCCGGCATGGAAAAAGCCCCTTCCTACGACGGTTCCGGCCTGGTCAACCTCGTGGCGGAGATCGAGTCGAGGATGACCGGAACGGCGCAGTCGCCCGGTCTCGACGACCCGTCGGCGGTTCCAGAAGCGAACACATACGTCCTGGTGCTCTTCGATGGTCTGGGCGTCGCCCAGCTCGATCACGAGGCGGCCGGCGTCTTCAGAGCGGCGTCGGCGGGATCGCTCGAGTCCCCATTCCCATCGATGACGAACGTGTCGCTGGCCACGGTCGCTTCGGGGCTGCCGCCCTCGAGACACGGTCAGGTGGCCCACCTCACCTGGTACCCCGACATCGGGCTCGTGGTCAACACCCTCAAGTGGGTGACACCCGATGGAAGCCCGGTCCACTACGACTACGCCTCGCTGCTCCCCAGGCCCAATCTCTGGGAACGGCTTCGGGGAGGGGGAGTGGAGCCCATCACGGTGCAGCCCGCCGACTTCCGGACCTCGCCACTCACCCGGGAGATGTATCGGGGCGCCCGATTCGAGGCGGCGTGGGACGCCACCGACCTCGCCGCAGCCACGATCGCCCTGGCCGCCGAGCCGGGGCGTTTCTTGTTCACCTATGTCCCGTTCGTCGACTTCGCCGGGCACGTGTTCGGGCAGGGATCCGACGAGTTCGCCGAGGCCATGGGTCTGGCCGCTTCGATCTGGATGGAGATCGTCGACGGTCTACCCCCCGGAGCCGCCGTGCTGGGCACCGCCGACCACGGGCTCATCGAGGTGGCCGAGGGAGACAAGACCCTGGTCAGAGAGCCGGCATTCGCCGACCTCCGGTTCGCCGGTGACCCCCGCGGGGTCCACGTCTGGGGGGAAGACGAGCTGGTGCGCCAACTCGCCGCCGTCACAGGGGGCGAGCTGGTCGATCCCCTGTCGCTGCTCGGCCCCAGCCCGACCGAGAAGACCCTGTCCCACGTCGGTGACCATCTGCTCTTGGCCCCACCCGGCAAGGTCATCCTCCCCCGTGGCTTCGACAAACGTCTCCGCTGCTATCACGGTGGCCTCTCCCGCGAGGAGCTCGAGATACCACTGCTCGTGGGCTGACAGGCTCCAGACGGCGTTGCTATAGCAACGGGTCGTGGAATTCGAGACCCTATGCACTCCGAACCCGGCCGACCGATCGGATCGTGGCGAGACAGCCGCCGGGATCGTTCTTGAGCATCCGAAATGTGAAACGGACCACCTGGATGCCCCGTGCGGCCAACTCGTTGTCCCGACGCCGGTCACTCTCGAAGTCGCCGACCCGAGCATGCCAGTTACGACCGTCTGCTTCGATGACCAGATTCCATACCGGGACGAACACGTCTACCCGGCACTGATGCCCACCTATCGAGAAAGGGTGCTCACGAACCCATCGGGGAAGTCCCTCGGCATCTTCGAGGATCCGCTCGAGCAGTCTCTCCAGATAGCTCGATTGCTTCGACTCGGCCGCGGGCGAACGATCGTCCACGATCGAACGGAAAGCGACGATGCCACGGCGGCGGCGACCACCCTCGCGGTCGGCCACAGCCACGAGATCGTCGAGCCGAGCACGATCGGACAAGAGCAGATCGTCGATGAGCGATTCGAGTCTCCTCCCGGCGATGTCGGGGGCGAGACCAAGCAGAGTCTCGGCAACGGAGGTCGTCTCGAAACCCCTCACTCGAACGACCTCCAGCTGATCGAAGTGCTCGGCCCGGACGACGCGTGCGATCGAGGACCGGGCGTTGGAGCTCCCAGGGACGACGATCACCGGCTTGTTCTTGTTGAAACCCGGGAATCCGTGTAGGAACGCTGCCGATGCGCCGCCCACGATGGCCGAGGGGCGGCTCAGCACGGCTATGGACAGCTGGCGTTCCCAGGTGGCGGGTGCGGAGGCGAGGCCAAACACCCGATAGTCGAACTGGCGCCACTCCCCCGATGCGAGTCTTCGGGTCACGGCGTGCTTGTCGTAGCCGGCCCTGCGCGCCTGGGTTGCACTGAAGACTCCATGTTGACGGGCGGCGAATCTGTTGATCAGACGGAGATCCCCCATGCCCTCGAGCCTGGCGGGTCCCGGCATGAGCATCAACCCCCCTGTTAGGCGTGCACGCGGTCTCGGAATCCGCCACTTGTTGCTATAGCAACGCGTGGTCCGACCGCTAGTAGCCCTGGACCGGGGCCGTGTCGGTGGCGCGGTTGCCGGAGCGGCGGGCGGCCGTAGAGGCGGAGCCCAGGGGGACGTGGCGGCCGGCCGCAGCGAGCCCGAACGTGGGCATGTTGCCGTACATGGTCTCGAACTGGCCCGCCCTCACCATGTAGGTCTCGTGCCAGATGCCCAGATCGCCGCTGTTGCGGATCAGCTTGTTGAAGCTCCGCCAGGCCTCGAGATGGGCGTGATCAGAGGAACGGGCGAATCGCTCCAGATGCTCGAACGATCTCCAGTACTGCACCGAGATGTTGCGGGTGGCTCCGAAGTTCTCGATGTGGAGACAACCGATCTCGGGATGTTCGCCGATCTCACGTTGCATCGTTGCCATCGCCTTCGCCACCGGCACCCACTGGCGAAACTTCCATGGCTTGTGAACCCGGGAGCCGATCAAGAACACGACGAAGTCTTCGTCGAGCTCTGCGGTGAAACGTCCATTGTGGATCATTGCGAAAAAACCTATCTTGTCGGTGCCAAGATCAAGATACGTGGTAATCTAGGCACTGTCAAGATGACATCCATCGGCGATACCTACCACCACGGCAATCTCCGGCAGGCGCTTCTCGACGAGGCCGCCGGGGTCCTCGAGCGCGAGGGAGCCGACGCCATATCGTTTCGCGGTCTCGCCAGGGCACTCGAGGTCTCTCACGCCGCCCCGGGGCACCACTTCACCGACCGGCACGAGCTCCTGGCCGAGTTGGCCGCCGACGGCTATCGCGGACTGGCCGACGCACTGGCCACGGCCATGGAGGACGAGCCGCCCGAGACCTGGCTCCGCCGGGCCGGCGAGGCGTACATCGGTTTCGGTCTCGCCAACCCGGAGCGCTACCGAATGATGTTCGCCTCACGTCTCATGGCCGAGGAGTGCCCCGAGCGGCTCGAGATCGAGTCGACCCGCGCCTATCTCCTCCTGCTCCAAGCCGCTCACCGGAAACCGCCCGAAGACGACCCGGCCCTCTACCGGGTGCATACCCCCGAGCTGGCCGCCTGGTCCATGGTCCATGGAGCCGTGATGCTCTGGCTCGACGGGCAACTGGGTGAGAGTCTCGATCGCGGCGAGTTCGAGCGTCTAACCACCGAGATGCTCGGGATCTACTTTGGCCAGCCAGCCTGAGGCGACATCGAAGAATGGCTCCCGTCGCTCCTCCAGCCGGGTGACGATGCGGGAGGTCTCCGCCATTGCCCGGCGGATCATCTCCTGGGTGTACCCGTAGCGAACCTGATGCACCTCGAACTCGTCCTCGTCCTGGACTTCGATGGTGCCGTCCTGATGACGGGCGACGTCGAGATCGAGGTCGATCATCTCGTAGCGGTGCTCGGAGACCCAGACCGGTGGGGTGACGATGTCGACGAAATGGGAGAACTGCGTGGTCGGCCCGTTGTAGTGGAGGTGCCACCAGCCATCGCGCGGGGCGCAAAACACGGCCGGCGCCGTGGTGGGCCGTACCGCCTGCTCCCCTTTCCAGCGCACGGTTCCGACGGGGACCGCGATCCAGTCGCCCCAACCGTCCTCACCGACCCAGAACGCCTCGAAGCCCCAATGGGTGACATCGGGGTTCTTGAGGAATTGAACGGTGACCGGTCGCAAGGACCACAAGCTAGACCGGAATATTTTGCACTACGGCGGTAGTGGTAATAGCTTTTCCGCTCATTGGCTACCGAACGATCCGGGAGATCGTCAATGAAACGTGTCGCTGCCCTCGCCCTCGCGTTCGTCGGTCTCATCACGGCTTGTTCCTCGGGCTCGGAGACCCTCGTCCTCTATTCGGGACGCTCCGAGGAGTTGGTCCAGCCTCTGATCGACATCTACGAGCAGGAGACCGGTATCGAGGTCGAGGTCCGCTACGCCGGCTCCACGGACCTCGCCGCCACACTCCTGCAGGAAGGCGAGGCCACCGACGCCGATGTCTTCTATGCACAGGA
>JBAPYG010000544.1:0-4047 GCA_049284615.1 Acidimicrobiia bacterium | reverse complement strand
AACACGATGAAGATGTCATTCGTCTGCATCATCTCGGTGGCCCCGGAACCGAAGGAGCCGCGCCCTGGAGGCATCGGAAACGAGGCAGCATGAAGCAGCGTGGGGCGGACGGCTCCGGACGACAACTGCGGGAACCCGCCCCCGTCTATGGAGCCTTCCCATCCGGAGGGCAATTCGACGGCGATACCGGAGCCGGTGAGGCGAGTCATCCGATCCCCACGGCAAACACCACAGCGCCGGCCGCCACGAGCAACGTGGCCCCGGACCTACGCACGACCGGGCCGGCCGTGGCCAGCTTGCGGTTGAACGCGGTGAGCCGGGATGGGCGATCGACGTGCACGGCTGTCATGAGCGAGAGAGAGCGGCCGAAGCCAAAGACGGCTCCGACCATTGCCCCCGCCATGACGGAGGACGTGAGCATCTCGCCGACGAACATCGCATAGACGGACCACGTGACCACATAGGTCGCGAGACCAGCGCCCAGCTCCAGGCCGAACCCTCCACCGTAGACCCATCCCCGGAACGCTCCGATCCAGGTCTCGTTGACCTGGCGTCGCGGGCCAGGAGGTCTCTTCCTTGCCAGGTCGAGTATCCCCGACAGCAAGGCAACCACGGCTGTCGCGACGAGGAGAGCGGTCTCCGGGGCCCGACTCACCAGTGTGGAGCCGAGCCAGCCGAGCGTCGCCCCTACAGCCGAGCCGGCGGTGACCGATCCAACCGTGAAAGCCACGACCGTGATCCCCCAGTTGTTGTTGCGTGACCGCTCACCGAGCGGGTGGATGCTGGACAGCATCGACTCTCCTCAAGGTGACCAGGTGGATCGAACCGCCGCGATGAGGGCCACCAGCATGGCTAGCGCCAGTTGGAGGCTCATCGAATCGGGTCCTCGTAGAGCGACGGGTCACCGGGCTCTATCCCGGAGCGTCCGATCTGGTCGTCGGTGAATTGCTGCCGCTTACGACTTCCGAGCCTTTTGGGATCGGGGGCGGAGTCGGCGGACGATTGGGCGAACAGGCTCATCAGGTGGTTCATGTCGGTGGCCGAGCCCTCACCGGAGATGGCCCCGTCGTCGTCTACCCACATGAAGTACGGGGTCAGCGGAACCCGGAAGGCGTCCCAGGCCTCGTCGGACATGACGACTGTGACCGACTGCGGAGCCAGGTCTCGAACCACGCCGGGCGACTCCGATCCGGCACCTTTGGTGACGACGAGAGGGCGCGTGCCAGGAGGGAGTTTCTCGGGCATGGCGAGGTCTGACCAGAAGATGCGACAGCTGGCACATCCGGTGGAGAGGAATGCGAGGAGAGTCTCACCGCGGCCATGTCGCAGGGAAACGCTGATGGCCGCTCCGTCCGGGTCGGTCCCGACGATCTCAGACGCGGGAGCTCGACCCAGCCCGGTCGTACGGAGTCGACGATCACCAGGGATCCGTGGCTCCGCGCTGCCCCCGCCGAGACGATCGAGCTGCCGGAGGATCTCGGCGTGACTCCTGAGCAGACCGGCTACCAGGATGAGAAGCAACACGATGACCACGCCTTCGATGATCACGACGGCAGTCATCAGGCGTTCCTCCCCCACGTGACAGCTATGCCCGAGGGATCGCCGAAATCGAATTCGACGTCGGCCGCACCGGAGGAGAGGGAATTGCGAAGCTGCCAACTGCCCGCGTTGAACCACCCGATCGAGGTCGACCCATTCCCGTCCCAATCCCCGGTCACCGGCATGCCGGGGCCGCCGCCAAATGTGAAGTCGTAGTTCGGCGAGCCCGCAGATGGGGAGTTGCGGAGCAACCAGCGGTCGCCACGCACGACACCGATGCCGGTCTTGCCGTCACCGTCCCAGTCGCCGACCACCGGGATGTCGCCGGGCTGGCCAAACGTGAAGTCATAGGTCACTGTCCCGGCGCGGTTGGCGTTGCGAAGCAGCCAGCGGTTCCCCCTGACCACACCGATCGTGTGCACACCATTGCCGTTCCAGTCACCGATCACCGGGATGTCGCCGGCGCGGCCGTACTCGATGACGAGGTCGGGGTCACCGGGACCCTCGACCTGTCGCAGATACCACATGAGCCGATCTGCGGTGCCGGCGAGACCGTGGCGGGAGCCTCTGACCATCCCCACGGTTCTCACACCGGAATTCGAGAAGTCCCCCATCACCGGCACGTCCCCCTCGAGACCGTATGCGAACGAGGTGCTCGCGGCTCCCGACGAGAGGGCGTTGCGCAGTTGCCACGTGTTGCCCGACATGACGGCAGGCCGGGCGAGATATGGGCCTTTGGGGGTTGTGTCGGGGTGGAGCCCTGGTGCGTCGTGGTTGTAGGTGCTCTGTGAGACGGCGTCGGTGGTGCGACAGGACGAATCCCATTCCCACGGTGGGATACACGTGACTACACGACAGACGATGGGCCCCAGGCAAGACTCCTGGTTGTTGCACTGGCCATATCGGAAACGGGTGCAACCGGTCTTGCGCTCACTGCAGTTGTCATGGCTGCAATGACAGTCGAAGCTGGTGCACGTGTGGGAGCAGGTGCCGCTCGCCCCGCACCCACAGGAGCACTCGGATGCGTTGCAATCCATGTAGTAGCGGCTGTTGCCATCACAGAACTTGTTTCCCTCCGCCCGCCACCATCCCGCCACCATGCTGCCCGGGGGGCAGGTGTTGACCCCGTGGATGTTCGAACAAAAGTCGGTCCAGCCGTCGTTACATGCAGCCCCGGATCCGCAGTCGCCCGGCACTACAGCTGCCTCGGCAGTGATGGGGCGAAGGATGTAGGTGGCGGGAGCGGCAACCAACGCGGTTCCGACCATGGCGGCGCGTCGCAGAAACCCGCGCCGGGACGTGTGCTGGTCGAGAAAACGGGAAGCGGCCGTGACCAGGCGTGAGCTCATGCTCGACGAGTCGTCACTTGGGGTAGTTGCGCCAACAAGAGGTAGGAGGCGAACACCCCGGCTATGGCAAAGCCGAGGAAGAGGACCAGGTCCATCGCTGGCAGCGACCAGTCGATCGGGCCCATGCCGAGAATGGCGAGCCGCCCCAGGGCCAAGGTGGCCATGAGGTTGAAGACGACGTGGAGGCGGCTGGGAGGCGTGTCGGCCCTACCGAAACAGCCACAAGACTGGATGGGGAAGTCATACAACGTCGCGGCCAGGGTGAAGATCGTGAACCCTCCGTACAGGAGTGCGCCGGCGAGCACTGCAGGCCCACCGACGACCAGGGCCAGGACGGCAACGGTCGACTCGATGACACCAAGTGCGTAGGTGACCGGCGTGGAGGCGGGGAGCCGGGCGGCTCTCATGGCCCCCGTTGTCGGGTCGGGGTCGACAAATTTGGCAACTCCGCTCGTCGCCATCAGGCCAAGGGCGATGGCTGCTACAGCTTGGGCGAGCACCGTCGGGAGGCTACCTGTGGGTGTGAGTAGAGCCAATGTTTGTCGGTCAATCGCGCTCCTCGGCCGGAATCGGCGGCGGATCGCCTTCGGGCGGGAAGTCTTCATGACTCGAGCCGAGGAGTGGCGGCGGTTGCAGCAGCGCCAGGGAGCGGTTGAACAGCGCAGCCGACTCGTCACGGGTGAGCGATCGTTCCGGGCAGAAGCGCCCGGAGCCGCAGCCACTGGTGAGGCCGGCCGCAGCGAGACGGTCGATGGCAGGCTCAGCCCAATGCCCGTCGTCATCGTTGAACGCGTCCGGGCTCTTGCCCGTCAAACCCACGGCGCGGTCGAGCATGGTGGCGAACTCGGCGCGGGTCATCGTTCGCTCGGGACAGTACCGGTCGGGAGCACACCCGAGGGTGATGCGTGCCGCGGCGAGGCGGTTGATCACCTCCTCGAAGGTACTCCCATCGTCATCGGTGAAGTAGTCCGTAATGGCCGGGGGAAGGCCGAGGATGCGACTGATGAGGGCGGCCGCCTCACCCCGGGTCAGCTCGCGGAATGGGCACGCAAGGCGGTAGTCGCAGCCATAGAGGTATCCGAGGGCATGCATCTCCACGAGTGATCTCGAGTGGATGCTTTGGCCCGAGTCCGTGAACGGCGGTAGGCAACCCACGCGC
>JBAPYG010000543.1:0-2858 GCA_049284615.1 Acidimicrobiia bacterium | reverse complement strand
GTGTTCAGCAACTCCTTCGAGATACTGGTGTCCATCGTCATCCTGGTCATCGTGATCGTGGGTGGCATGGGCAACATCGTGGGTGTGCTCGTGGGCGCCTTCGTCCTGATCGGCGTCCTGGGCGGGCCCAACCAACCGGGCCTGTTGCAGGAGTTCGGCGAGTACAAGTTGCTGATCTATGGGGCGCTACTCGTATTCATGATGCTGAAGCGCCCCGAGGGTCTGGTCCCGTCGAAGCGACGGCAACAAGAGCTGCACCAAGAGGAGTTCCTCCAGGATGCCTGGCTCGACAAGACGGGGCACGCCACCGACGACCACGACCACACACCGCAACGCCCCGGCCCGTCGGTCGCCGAGCCCGGCTACGGGAAGGAGGGCTGATGCCGATCCTCGAGACCAGGGGCCTGGCCAAGACCTTCGGCGGGGTGAAGGCGATCCAGGGTGTCGACTTCGGGATCGAGGAAGGCGAGATCGTTTCGATCATCGGGCCCAACGGCGCCGGCAAGACCTCCTTCTTCAACGTCATATCTGGAATCTTCGCCCCGGATGGCGGCTCGGTGCTGTTCGACGGTCTCAACATCGCCGGCCACACACCTTCCCAGATCACCACGGCCGGGATCGCCCGGACGTTCCAGAACGTGCGTCTCTTCCCCAATCTCACCGTGCTCGAGAACGTGATGGTCGGCCAGCATTGCCGGACCTCGAGCGGTGTCTTTCGCTCGATACTGCGCACGCCCTCACAGAAGCGTGAAGAGGCGGAGATCGAGGAAAAGGCCAAGGACATCTTGGGCTTCTTCGGAACACGTCTGGTCGGATATCGATTCGACCAGCCGGCCTTCGTCCTCTCATACGCCAACAGGAGACGGCTCGAGATCGCCCGCGCCATGGCCACCGAGCCGCGTGTCCTTCTCCTCGACGAGCCAACGGCGGGGATGAACCCGATGGAGACCGTCGAGTTGACCGAGCTCATCGGTCGGCTCCGATCCGAGCGTGGCTTCACCATCGTCATGATCGAGCACGACATGAGGGTGGTGCAAGGAGTCTCGGACCGGGTGATCGTCCTCGACCATGGCGTGAAGATCGCCGAGGGCGACTACAACACCGTGTCGACCAACGAAGACGTGATCGAGGCGTATCTGGGCCGGCCCGCATCAGACGAAGAGGCGTCATGACAGAGCGCGACAATCGCGAACCCGTCCTCGAGTTCCGAGGCGTTGACACACACTATGGGGCGGCACACATCCTCAAGGACGTGAACATCGAGATCTTCGAAGGGGAGATGGTGTGCCTGCTCGGCGGAAACGCCTCAGGGAAGACCACGACCCTCAAGACGATCCTGGGGATCGTCGAGCCCAGCTCGGGGACGGTCTATCTCGATGGGCAGCCGGTCAACGGATGGACCACGGCTGAGCGTGTCAAGGCAGGGGTCTCGATGGTCCCGGAGAACCGACGGCTCTTCAAGCGAATGTCGGTGAAGGAGAACCTCGAGATCGGCGCATATCTCCGCGAGGATGAGGAGAACTTCGACGCCGACATGGAGCACATCTTCGATCTGTTCCCTCGAGTCAAGGAGCGTCTCTCCCAGAGGGCCGGGACCCTTTCGGGTGGAGAGCAACAGATGGTGGCCATGGGTCGGGCTCTGATGGCCCGCCCCAAGATCCTTCTCATGGATGAGCCCTCGATGGGTCTCGCCCCCGTGTTGGTTGCACAGAACTTCGAGATCATCGATCAGATAAACAAGGCAGGGACCACGGTCTTCATGGTCGAGCAGAACGCCAACATGGCCCTGTCGATCGCCGACCGGGGCTATGTCCTCCAGACCGGTCAGATCGTTCTCAGCGACACCGCCACCGACCTCTTGGCCAATCCACAGATGCGTGAGGCGTACCTGGGCGAGGCCTGAGCAGAGCCACTTGGTGGCTTACACGCACCGAACCACTGCTACGAGGTGTCGTCGTCCTCTTTCATGTGTGACATCTCCTGGGTGTCGAACAGACGGGACTGCTCGGGCGCCTTCCGGCTGATTCGAGCCAGACGCTCGGGGGGCTCGGTGACCTCGATCATGGCCTCGTTGGCCTCCTCCCAGGACTGGCCGAGGACCCGGGTGCGCCAGAGGTGGCCGGCGACGATGCGAATGGCTGCCGTGACCGGGATGGCGACGAGAACGCCGAGCAGACCCGCCAGGCTGCCACCCACGATTAGGGCGAGGATGATGACCAGCGGAGAGAGGTTGACGCGGGCCCGTTGCACCATGGGTGTTATCAGGTGATTGTCGATCTGCTGGACCAGGACCATGATCGCCACCGCCCAAACGGCCTGCCACGGGTTGCCGTCGAGAAGGGCGACCAGTGCCGCCAGCGCACCGCCCACGACCGGGCCGAGGAAGGGGATCAGGTTCAAGAACCCGGCGATGATCCCGATCAGGAGCCAGAACGGCAGGCCGATCGCCCACATCCCGATGCTTGATCCAATGCCCACGATGGCCGCGACCAGCAGCTGGCCCCGGACGAACGATCCCATGGCGGTGCCCACTTCGCCACCGACATAGGCGGCCTCGGTTCGGAACCGAGGCGGTGTCAACTCGATGGCACTTGCCTTGAAGCGGTTCATGTCCATCAGGATGTAGATGGCGAGGACCGGAGCGAGGACCGCAACGGTGAGAGTCTCGGCCACGCCTTTGAGCACGACCCCGGCGCCGGCGCCGAATCCGAAGAGCAGCTCCTGGATGGTCTCCTGGTTGGCGGGATCGCGCAGCCAATCCTCGATGGCCTGTTGGGACAGGAACTGATCGATGTTGAGGTCGAACCTGGCGAGCTGGTCCCGCAGCCAGTCGACGACCGACACATAGAGGTCAGGAA
>JBAPYG010000542.1:0-6646 GCA_049284615.1 Acidimicrobiia bacterium | reverse complement strand
GGGCGGGCATCGATCTTTCTCGTCGAGGACCATCCACTGACCCTCTTCGGCCTGCAGAAGCATCTCGAAGACCGCTACGACCTCGTGGGCTCGGCCTCCGAGGCAGGTGCCGCCATTGCGATGATCCTCGAGCGCTCACCCGACCTCGTGTTGCTCGACGTTCAGTTCCCCGGTGGCGGTGGGGCCACGGTGGTCGAGGCGGTGAAGGCGAAGAACCCGGAAATCAAATTCCTGGCTTTCACGGTATCCACCTCGGCACGAGACGTCGTCGGCCTGTTCAAGGCCGGTGTCGATGGCTATGTGGTCAAGACCACGGAAGGATTCGAGCTCGATGAGCGCATCGACGAGGCTCTTGCCGGAGGCCGGCCCGTGTCACGCTACGTAGCCGGGCATCTTCTGGAGATCGACGATCTGGCGGCGGCCGATTCGGAGCTGGAGACCCTCACGCCCAGGGAGCGAGAGGTGGTCACATTGATCGCCAGGGGCTACAAGTACCGTGAGGTGGCGGACGAGCTGGGCATCAGCCAGAAGACGCTGGAGTCCCACATGCGCCACGTGTTCGACAAACTCGGTGTGGCCAGCCGCAGCGAAGTCACCCGTCTCGCATTCGAGACCGGCTTCGTATCGCCCGGGGACGCGATCTGACCGCAGGCTGACCACTCAGATGGGCTAGATCCAGATGTAGACCACTGTCGCTGCCAGGAGGACGCCCATGGCCACGCGGAACCAGCGGGAACCTCCCTGGTCGGCCAGGTATTTGCTCAAGATGCCCCCAGCCGCCGCCCAGACGGTGGCACAAGGGACCACCACCACCATCATGGTGAGGGCCATGAGGGCAGTGCCCAATGCCACCGAGAGGCCTTCCGGTCGAAATGTGGTGACTGCGGCCAGAACGAACACCCAGGCCTTGGGATTGACGTACTGAAAGACCAGCGCCTGCCACAGGGTCAGCGGCGCGGTGGCTTCCCGGGCCACGGTGTCTGCACCGCCCACGATCTGATAGGCCAGGTAGAGCAGATACAAGGAGCCGATCACACGCAGCACCACCTCGAGCGTCGGCACCGTCGTGATCAGGACACCGAGACCGGCGGCCACCAACAGCGCCATCGAGCCCACCCCGACGCCTATTCCCAGCACGTGGGGGATGGTTCGGCGCAGCCCGAACTGCACCCCGGACGCCCAGAGCATCACGTTGTTGGGCCCTGGTGTGATGGCACTGATGAACGAGAAGCCGGCCAGGGCCAGGAGCTCGCTCAACCGGTCTGTGCTTCGCTCTCGGCGGTCACCTTGCCCATCGCCCACCATCCGACGAAGAGGGGGACTATCGCCGTCAACACTCCCACTCGGGGCGAGACCAGGTCGGCCACCACACCGTCGATGATGGCGGCGAGGGGACGCGACCCGAGGAATGCCATGCTCCAGAGGGCCATGACCCTGCCTCTCATGTCCTCGTGGAGCCGACGCTGCAGGTTGCTGTTGGTCGTCGCCACCCCGAACAGGAACCCGACACCGGCGACGAACAGCCCGATCAGGGCCACTGCGGGGACCGGCGCCAGAGAAAATAGTAGGAGACCCGCGCCCAGCAGCACCATGCCGAGTCGGGTCGTCGACTCCGACGTCATCCGTCGCCGCACCGCCCCAACGCCCAATGACGACGCAGCAGCACCCGCCCCGAACGCAGCCACCTGCAGCCCGACGAACCACTCGTCGAGACCGAACAGATCGGCATATGCCGGGGCGAGGGTGTTGGCCGGGTCGCCCGCCCACCCGACAGTGAGAGTGGCGAGAACCAGCCAGAGCATCGACTTTCGCCTGGACACGTAGGCGAAGCCGGCCCGCACGGAGCGATCGCCATCTCCGGTATTGGTCGGGCGCGGCTTGATCACGAATAGCACGATGATGAGCGGTAGGAAGGTGAGGGCATTGATCCCAAAAGCCCAGGCTGCCCCGGCCGCGGCCACGACGAGACCGGCCACCGCAGGGCCGATGGCGCGGGCCAACGTGAAGCTGGCCGAATTGAGGGCGATGGCATCTTCCAGGTCGGGACGGTCGACCAGGGCCGGGATCAGCGCATTCATCGCCGAGATGCCCACCGCATAGCCGAGACCGATGATCCCGGTTGCGGCGAGCACCGGCCAGACTCCGGGTAGACCTTGCACTCCGGACAGCGCCACCCAGATGGCGAGACCGACTGCCCCCGATGCCGAGATCGCCTGGGCCAGGATCAACAGCTTGCGGCGGTTGAATCGATCGGCCATCGAGCCCGACCATGGAGACAAGACGAGAGTGGCAAGGAACTGGAGCACGCTGACCGTCCCCACCAGGGTGTTGGACCCTGTGACCTGGAAGACCACGATCCCCGCGGCCACATTCTGGAACCAATTGCCCAGGTTCGAGGTGAAGTTGGCCGCCAGATAGGGACCGAAGTTGGGCTGGCGAACGAGCCTCAGTGAGGTGTCACGGCCCGCCATTCAGGGGAGTTCGATCGCATCGTGCCTGCTCACGAACCCACGTTAAGCACCGTGAGTGCCAGCTCCACATCGTATGTCAGCCGGTCTCGAGACGTCCGTCCACGATCTCGAGGGTCCGGTCCGTGTAGTCGACCATGCGGAGATCGTGGGTGACCATGATCCCGGCCTTGTCGCGCTCTTTGATCTCGGACGCCAGCATCTTGACCACGGCCGTGCCCAGCTCGGTGTCGAGGCTTGCCGTCGGCTCGTCCACGAGGATCAGATCGGGGTCGGTCACCAGGGCGCGACCGATGGCGACCCGCTGACGCTCTCCTCCGGACAGCTGCTCGGGCAGGTTGTCGCGGCGCTCGGCGAGACCGAGATCTTCGAGTAGTTGGTCGGCCCGGCCCTCGATCTCGGACCTGGGGAGGTCGGAGATGGTGGCCATGACCGTCAGGTTCTCCCGGGCCGTGAGAAACGGCACGAGATTGAAGGCCTGGAACACGAAGCCGATGCGGTTGGCCCGGAAGGCGGTCTGACCCTTCTTCGACATCTTGGACAGGTCGTCACCCGCAACCAACACCTCACCTTCGCTCGGCGTGAGCAGCGCCCCGACCATCGACAGGAGAGTCGTCTTGCCCGACCCTGAGGGGCCCAGCAAGGCGATGAACTCGTTGTCGCCGAGCTCGAAGCTGGCCTTCTCCACGGCCGTGACCGCGGTCCGGCCCTCTCCATAGATCTTGGTCAATCCATCCACAATCAGTGGTTTTGCACTCACAGGGCACCTCCTAGGGCAGAAGCCGGATCGATTCGGATGATCCGGCGGAAAGAGAACACAGCGCCGATCGCTCCCATGAACAGCGTGATCACGGCCACTGTGGCCGCGGTGTCGACGAGGAACAGGGCCGGGACACTGGGCGGTATGAAGAGCTCGGCCAGACGGAGCAGGCCATACCCGATGACAAAACCGATGATGCTGGTCACGACCGCCTGGGTGAAGACCGCCGCCACCAGGGTGCGGTTGGGCATGCCGATCGCCTTGAGGACGGCGAACTGGTTGCGCTTCTCCAACGTGACGAGGGCGAAGAACAGCCCCACGACGATGGCAGCGACGGCAAACGTGGTGTAGACGATCCCGTTCAGGGTCGTCTTCTGTTGCGACGCGGCAGGAAGGGCATCGATAGCCTCCTGCTGAGTAGCCACGACCAGACCGTCGACCTCGGGGGACACGTCACTTGCATCGGCCAGCACGACACCCAACGTCTGTGACGTGCCGGCGAGGCCGGCGAGCTCGGGGCGCACCTCGGTGACGACCTCGTCAAACACGTCGTGGTCGATCCAGGCCGTGACGGTCCCGAATCCCGCGTCGCTCGCCACTCCCACCACTTCGAGGTCAGGGCCGTCGGTGACCGAGATGATGTCTCCGATGTCGATGCCCTGACGTCTCGTCTGGCCGTCGATCAGCACCTGGTGGCTGTCTTCGTCTGGAGGTCGCCCGTCCTCGACCTCGACCGGCATGGTGACATCGTCCGCCCCGACCAGGGCAAGCTGGACGTCCTCGCCCGCGGAGGTGGCGGTGGTGCTCAATGTGCTGAGACGGCCCACGGCCTCCACCCCCTCCTGGGCGGCCAGGCTCTCGGCCAGGTCAGGGTCTACCCGAGAGCTGGCGAGGTCGAAGTCGGACCCCGCGCTGAAAGCGAAGACATCGGCCTCACTGGTCCGATAGGCACCGGTCGACCCGAGATACAGCCCGTCGGACAGTCCAGCCAGGATGAGGGCGAGGAAGACGATGAACCCGATGGCGCACGAGACGGCCGCGAAACGGCCGGCGTTACGCCCGAGCTCGAGGAGGCCGAGTCTCAATTCTGCTCACCCGTGGCCGCAGCCGCCGGATCTTCGCGACCGATCCGGCGAATCGAGGTGAGGCCGGAGAGAAGCGAGGCAAGAAGGATGGCGGCGCCGAAGCCCGAGATCAGCACCGGATCTAGGTCGATGGCGAAGAACTCTCGGGTGCCGGCAGCCGTGGCCACCAGGAGGGCCACACCGATGAGGACGCCCAGGAGCACGAGGAAGCCGATCTGACCGAAAACGTAGGACACCACGTTCTTGGTCCGGGCCCCGACCGCGCGGAGCAGGGTGAACACATTCAGCTTCTGCACGGTGAGGATCTGGAAGAAGAAGCCGACGACCAAGATCACGATCACGAAGGTGATGCCGGTGATGATCCCGAACGACTGTTGTATCGATGAGACCCCGGGTGTCGACGCTGCGGCCTCCGACGGGCTCAGCCCCACGAGACCGTCCAACCGGGAGATCGACGCAGCAACGTCGACCGGGTCCGCAGCCGCATCGGCCCTCACCCCGATCATGTTGATCGGCACCGCGGGAGCCTGGGGGAAGACACCCAAGAAGACTTCCGAGAAGGTCTCATTGGGGAGATATGCGGTCGGGAGCACCGAGTACGTGGCATTGTCGGCGACCCCTACCACTTCGACCGTCACTCCCCGGATCTCGAATGACGAGCCGATCCTGAAACCCTCGTCGCGGGCTGAAGTGTCGACCACCGCCTGCCCCGCGGCCGGTAGATCCCCTTCGAGCAGGTCGACGGGCGATCCCGGGCCTTGCGGGTCGATGCCCCACAACGACATGTCGAGTTGCTGGCCCCCGAAATCCACGTCACTGGTGAGCACGGAGATCGGCGATGCGACCGCCACGCCATCGACACTCCCCACGGCTTCGACATCATCGGGGGTCAGACGGCTGGCAGGGATGGTGGCCTGTGACTCGGCGTCGTAGACCAGCACATCGGCGGAGTTGCCCTCCAGCGCCCCGATGAATGAGCCCAGGAGTGTCGTGCTCAACGTGTTCACGAAGACGAGCAAGAAGAACAGCAGCCCAATGGCCGCGGCCAGCAGGAGGAACTTCAACTTGGAACGCCAGATTTCTCGAAACCAGATCATCGCGACTCCGTGAATTCGGAGCCACGACGTAAAACGGATGACCGGCGACCCCACAATTGCGTGGAGGGGCAGCCCCGGCCGGGGAGGGATCGGCCGGGGCTGCGCTGTGAGCTGGGTCGCCTAACTCGACATCGACGGTGGCAAGAGAACCGCATCGATGACGTGGATGACGCCGTTGGAGGCCTCGATGTCGGCGGTTGCGACTGTGGCCGTCTGATCGGCGAACGAGACAGTCCCGTCATCGCCGACGACGACGGTCAGATCCTCGCCCGACAATGTCGTCACTGTGATCTCCTCGGTGCCGGCTGCGGCCAGATCCGATGAGGTGACCGTGTCGCCCAGCACGTGATAGGTCAGTATCGCGGTGAGCGTCTCGGTGTCGGCCAGAAGCTCTTCAGCGGTCAGTCCGAGAGCCTCGAGCGCGGCGGCGAACGCCTCGTTGGTGGGGGCGAAGACCGTCAGCGTGGCGTCGGGGTCGGAGAGGGCACTCTCCAGACCGGCGGCATCGACGGCTGCGACCAGTGTCGAGAAGTCCTCGTTGCCGGCGGCGACGTCATAAACGGAGTCGGCCGCCATTGCTTCGGTCGTCTCGGTCATGGCCTCGGTCGTCTCAGTCATGGCCTCGGTCGTGGTGGTGGCACCCTCCCCGTCCGTGGTCGTCGTCTCGTCGGAGCTGTCGCCACCGCAGGCGGCGACGATGATGGCGAGTGCGGCCAGGAGGGAGATGAGTGTGATTCGCTTACTCATTGTCTTGTTGGTCCTTTCATGCGTCAGTCGACGCACGTCAATACTTCGATTCAGCCGGGGAGCTCGGATGACGTCGTTTGCTCGTTTCCACCATCGGGTAATTCCGGAGACGTCAAACGAAAGGAACGAAATGAAACTCATACGCGCCCTCGTCTTCGCACTCATCGGTGTGATGGCGCTCGCGGCCTGCTCCGACACACCGGACACGGTCGCGGACGCCGTCAGCTCCCTACCCGCGTCTGACGATGTCGCCGCGGCCGCGGCGGACGTCCAGACCGAGATGACCGAGATCGCAGATCAGATCCAGAGCTCGGCGGCAGCCGAAGACCTGCAGTCCTCGTGGAACGACGTTCAGACCTCGATGACCGCGGCGATCACCGCGATCACGACCGACGGGTCGGTCGACACCACTGCCGTGCAGGCCGAGCTCGATGACTTCCAAGCAGATCTAGAGGCCATGGGCGACGATGTCAGCTCAGACCTCATGTC